>JAFGJI010000035.1 GCA_016929175.1 Thermoplasmatota archaeon
ATACGGTTCTGGCGCTGTCAACTACTACAGGAATCCCCGGCCGGGGGGAAATCCTATGTCCGGTAGCTGGTCCAGCGTCACAGTGGGTGGCGGATTATACTACATGGAGGATGTCAAGACCATCGACATCACGGATGATGGATACCCTGATGTGGTTGCCACGGGATGGTATTACTACAGTACGGTCGACTGGTTCGAGAATCCGGGATCGGGAGGTTCGTTCACCAAGAGAACGATATACACCGGAAATTATGACTGGAACATCGCAGTGGGGGATATAGGGGACGACGGATACGCTGATATCGTGTTCAATAGGGGGGGAAGCAGCAGTCCGACCACGGTCTACTGGTTCGAGGAGCCAGAGGATTATGCCACTCAATCATGGATAGCGCACGGTCTCGGGAGCCACAGCGGGACATGGGCACTTGGCATACATGACCTGGATGGTGACGGAATTTCGGAAATATTGTCCACATCGACATCATCCGATGAGATCAGGGCATTCAAGATCAATGCGGTGTACCCCCAGAACGTTGCAGTTGACATCGGAGCGGACGAATCTTCTTCAGATTGGGTCCACCCGGCGGGCATAATGAAAGGTGAGAGCACGTTCTCCTTCAAGCAAGCGCTCCAGGATGTTATGGATGTTGAACCTGTATCGGCACCTAGGATAACCGATCAATACGGAACGACGCTGCTCAAGGTCCCCATCGAGGTCTATTCATCCACAATGGGCAAGGTGTCACTGGAAAATATCCATATCACCTATAATGCAACCGTGAAGATCAAACAGGACGGCAACGGTCAAACACTGGCCAAGATACTCGATAGGCTCGTACCCGATCACGTTGGTGATGATCCCTATCTCAGGGTCTACGTTGGGGTGGGTGGAAGCTCCGAGGGACAGGCATATATCTCCGATCTTGAAGTTGAATATAATGCCATCCCGAGACAGATAAAACCCATTCCGGACCTAAAAGTGAACGAGGATACACGGACAGTGCTTAACTTCGACCTTGCGGAATACTTTCAGGATGATTATACTGCTTCAGAGGAAATGTCATACAGGATAGCCCTTTCAGGTCCCAAGTCGGATAAGATATCCGCACACATCGAGAACAGGCATGTGGTCCTTGATTCCACGGTGACCGAGAACTTCTACACAAGGTCGTCATCACCTTACGATATAGTGGCGCGTATCATCGTCGAGGACAGGGGCGGACCGAACAATGTCCCTTCAAGGACATTCAGAACCTCCGATCTTCCGGTGTGGGTCCAGCCGGTGAACGATCCCCCGGTGGCCACGGGAGAGGTTCTGCCAGTCCTCTACGGATACGAGGGGAAGTCCACAACAGTTGCCGATCTGGACGATCACGAGATCTTCTTCGATGTGGATGGGGATAAATTGAACTACCTGCTGATCCCGGAATTCGATGATCCGTACGATCCCAACGCAGGTTTCGAGATAAGATGGATAAGCAGCAACAATACGATCTTCGTTTCATTGAGCGAGAATTCCAACTGGAGTGGTGGGGTCAGGGTAAAGATGTATGCAACGGACCAGCCGGAGTTCAACCTTGTCGCCAACCCGTCCACCCAATTCGTGGTAGAGGTCCTGAACATCAACGACGGGCCGAAATGGGAACCGATCGATGATCAGGTCGTTTACGAGGATAAGGCCGTTTCAAAGGTGGTTGAGGTTTCTCAGTTCGTTCACGACATCGATACCCCGATCGGCGATCTGCAGATAATGGTGGAGGATTTCACGAACAAATCCTTTGTTTACGTATCACTTCAGCGAACAGGAAACCTCGTCTATGTTTCGTACGAACCCAAGGCGGAAAACTGGAATGGTGGAACAACGGTCACCCTCTCGGTGACGGATGGTGAGTTCACGGATCAGGTGTCGTTCTTCATCAAGGTGACACCGGTGAACGACCCCCCGAGCATCAGGATATTGGAACCTGTAGAGAACGGAAGGATCAAACCGGGTTATTTTTCCGTGATCGGGGAAGCCATGGACATCGAAGGTATTCAATTCGTGGAGATCAATTTCGACGGTGAATGGTATCTCGCAAAGGGAATGAACGCGTGGGGTCTGACCCTGGAAGCTATCGGTACCGACGAGACACAGGAATCCGTCCCGATCATGGTTCGTGTGTTCGACGGTCATACATTCGCCTACGACCAAACGAACATCACGATCCTTCCCCGGACCTTAGAGGAAGATCTCGACTATGATGGTGACGGAGTACCCAATCTCATCGACGATTTCCCCTATGATGTGTCTGAATATTCCGACAGGGATGGAGACGGGGTAGGTGACAACTCCGATGCGTTCCCTGACAATCCTCTCTGGTCGAAGGACTCCGACAAGGATGGTTTTGCAGATGAAGCGGACACACATCCTCTTGATCCTGAGAGATGGGACGACAAGGATGACGACGGCAGGAACGATTTCCTTCCTCCGAGGCTTATCGTTGAAAAAAGGACAAAGGAGAAGGACTATACATGGCCGATCATTCTGTTCATCCTGTCCGGCCTGCTTCTGATAGTAATGGTGGTTTCCCTGGTATTCTTCCTGAGGAAAAGGGATTCTTCAAAGGACCCGAGAAAGATGGCGAGATACTATGCCAGGCAGCAGAGGTTGCGAATGGCAAGGCACGAATTCATAGAGAAACTCCCATTGGCAAGATTGGGTGAGATGGTACCAAGGTTGACAAAAGCTCCAACGCCCACCAATCTGCCAACTCCAGGCAGGCCGGGAATGGCCACCCCAACCATGATGAGGCCTGCCCCGGCGCTTCCGTATCCCATCCGCCAGGCACCGGCACTCCCACCAAAACCCGCTCAACCGATCAACCCTCCCGGGACAAGACCACCTCAATGACGGAAAAGTGAGCCAGGAGAATATTAAATAACCGAAAAAGGTTCACCTAAACAGTGCCGTGATCCGTTCTCCCGGGAGGCATCTATCTTGCTTATCGAACAGTTAATGGAATGTGGGGCGTTGAGGTTCGGTGATTTCACTCTCACGTCTGGAAAGAAGAGCAGGTACTATGTCGATATCAAGAAGGCTTCATCCAGGCCTGAGATACTCCGGGAGATAACCCGGGGTTTCATTGACTTCGGATTGGAATGCGACAAGGTTGCCGGAATGGAACTCGGGGCGGTGGCATTGATCGTATCATATTCACTACAGACGGGCAAACGTTTCGTTATCATCCGCAAGGGTGGGAGGGAACACGGCACAAGGAGGAGGATCGAGGGTGAGATCCTTCAAGGGGAAAGGATACTCCTGCTCGAGGATGTGGTGACCAGCGGCGGTTCCGTACTGGACGCCATAGACCAGATCGACGAAGCGGGGGGAAAAGTGATAGGTGTGCTATGTGTGGTCGACAGAAGGGAAGGTGGAACCGAGAGGGTAATGGAAAGAGCCCCCTTCAGGTCACTTGTCACGGCAGAAGAACTACTGGAGATGTAAGGGTATTTGATACAGGGGTGTTCAGGATATGAAGGTCCTCGTGATCGGAGGTGGGGGCAGAGAGCATGCCATCGCCTGGAAGGTCAAGAAGAGCAGATGGGTGAACAAGGTCTATTGCGCTCCAGGGAACGGAGGGATATCATCGGTTGCAGTCTGTGTGCCCATTCCAGCTGATGACATCGAGGCGCTTGTGAAGTTCGCGACCGAGAACGAGATAGACCTGACGATCGTTGGACCCGAAGCTCCCCTTACTGAAGGAATAGTGGACCGGTTCAGGGAGAAAGGGTTGAAGATCTTCGGACCGACCAAAGCCGCAGCCTTGCTTGAATCCTCAAAATCCTTTGCCAAGATGATAATGGACAGATACAACATCCCGACCGCCCGGTATGCCTCATTCGATGATCCGGAGGATGCCAGGAGATACATTCGGGAAACGGGAGGGCCAATGGTGGTCAAGGTCGATGGTCTGGCAGCAGGCAAAGGGGCATTTCCCTGCGAGGACGAGCTCGAAGCCCTGGCAGCTGTGGACCTGATAGCTTCCGGTGCCTTTAAGGAGGCCGGATCAAAGATCCTGATCGAGGAATATCTGGTAGGCGAGGAAGCCTCCATCCTGGCATTCTCTGATGGAAAGAATGTCATCCCTCTCGAACCCACCCAGGACCACAAGCGGGTATGGAATGACGATGAAGGTCCGAACACCGGGGGAATGGGTGCTTACTCGCCTGCTCCCGTTATTACCGAGGACCTTTCTTCGAGAATATACGACGAGATATTGGTACCCACGATCAGGGGTATGAAGGCCGAAGGCCGTCCTTATGAAGGTATCCTGTACGCTGGTTTGATGATAACGGAGGAAGGTCCGAAGGTGATCGAGTTCAACTGCAGGTTCGGGGACCCCGAAGCTCAGGCGGTCATACCCCGGCTTGCGACAGATTTCATCAAACCCATCCTTGCATGCTGCGACGGCACACTTGATAAGGTCCAGCTGCGGTGGAGCCGCAATAGCTGTGTCTGTGTGGTCATGGCTTCGGGAGGGTACCCTGGGCCCTACACCAAAGGGCATGCAGTGAGTGGTCTTGATAAGATCGAAAAGATGGAGAATATGATAGTATTCCATGCCGGGACGCGACGGGAAGAGGATGGGAGCATCATTACTTCCGGAGGCAGAGTGCTGGGCATCACGGCCCTCGGACCCAATATAAAGGATACCATCAAACTGGCATACAAGGGGGTCCGGAAAGTTGAGTTCAAGGACGCTTACTACAGAACCGATATCGGAAAGAAGGCCCTCTTCCATATAGATGGCATGTAGGGCCCAAGGTGCCGTTGAGTGACATCATTCCTCCGGGGATCCGATCCCATCCTGAGGTGCGTCCGAACCATCATCGATCGTGGTCCCCCCCTCCACCAGAGGCTCTCCCATTACTTCCTCGATCTCGGGCTCCTTTTCCCTGTTACTTCTTGCCATGATGAATAGGACCAATGCAAGAGCGATTATCACCAGAACCCCGAGAACGGAGAACACTATCAACCAAATGGACTGTGTTCCTTCATCATCGTCGATCTCATCTACATCTATCACCGAGGCTATCTCGACCTCTTCGTCCTTTGTTTCGGAGTATTTTGTCCCGTCGACCTCCACCCAGGCGTGATAGGTAAGGTGCGTGAAGCCCAGAAGGTCAATACCGGCAATAGCGGTCCGGTATGTTCCTTCTTCCACCGGCGCAAGCATGAAATACTCCCACGGACCGCATGATGCTTCCGGTCCAAGGTCGCACGGGCGCACTGCGGCCTTCACAAGGGCCCCTTCCGTGATGTTCTTTACCTTCACATAAAGATAAACGGTCCGCCCGGCACCTTCCAGATATACATCAACGATCTCGATCTCCGGCATCTGTGGCTCCAATATTATGACAATTACCTCAACATTATACTGCCATCCTCCAACCCCCACGGTCAGATCGAAGTTGAAATTGCCCGATACATTCCCGGGAACCGATACCGTCAGAATATTGTCCTGATAATATCTAACCCTGCCCGCCGGCTTCAATTCCATGGAGGATGATCCCCGGGTAAAGGAAACGGTCGTACCTTGTTCTGAAAGGGGGTTGCCCCCGATCGCAACCGACCAACCATCCGGCAGATCGGATGTGCTGATATCAAGGGATATGTCCTCGAAACCCGTATCCTCGAACTGGAAACGGTCCACAACGAGGTGGAGGTCTGCCTGGCCCGGAGATCCAATTCTCAAAAGGGCCTGGTCCTTTGCGACATAAGCCTCCGGAGGGGGTCCAGGTGGGAGCAGAATGGAACCAACGACCTCTCCATCATCGGATTCGACAACCGCGATGTAGGTCTCCCCGGGTAAAGGATCATCAAAGGTAATATTGAGCCACTCGCCAGGTCCAAGTTCTCTGATCTCCTGACCCGGGACCGACCCGGTATAGCGGTTCGATATGGGGATGGATTGATTGTTCCGAAGCTCGGAATGGCTTTCAACACGGTAAACCTTTACCAGTCCTGAGAGATGTTCCCTGTATTGCGGATCAAGATACAATGTGAGAACGAGTTCCTCTCCCTCGATGAACCCAAGGTCCACGGGTGCCCTTTCGAGGCTTGCAGCATCCTCGATCAGGCCTCTGACCAGTTCCACCTCTGTGGCCAGATCATTCGAGCTACCATTCTTGCGATAGAGGTCCCCGTCAACGAAAAGTACTGGGGTGGTCACCACTCCCTTTGTTTCGGCAATGTACTGTGATTCGGTGTCCTCGGTGACATAGACCACATATTCGAAGTTCAGACCTTCCTCATGAAGCAATTCAAGGGCTTCTTCCACATAGACACAGGGTGCACAGGTTACCTGGGTGAACATTTCCAGGAAAACGGTATGCCCTGTCCAGACCGGTCGAGGGACAACTTGGTATTCCAGGTTCAGTGAAGGTGTACGGAAATCGTCGGGGAAGGGAGCCACCTGGTCCCAGTTAACAGATAGCAGGAGGGTATGGGTCCCGGTCTCGGTCGTGTTCAGTTGGATGTTCCCCGGATACCGTTGTGCTGGCAGCAGGTCGCTGTCCTCGATCGTATCCACGAATGAACCGTTGTTCAGGTCCAATGTGATGGAGATGTTACTTGCCAGGTCCGTCCCCGTGTTGCTGACCTCGAAAAGGAACGTAACGTTTGCTCCCTGGTAGAAGACGTTTTCCGGAGCTCCCGGGGGAGAGTCCGTATCATCGAACTCGGATCCGGTTCCCTGAATGGCTATGTTCGGGAGCGGCCATTCGGAAACCGTGAGGGCAAAGTTGCGATATCCGACAAGCTCACCATGGGTGGCTGTGAGATTGACGATCAAATAACCAGAGACTGGCACCATCAGGTCCACGGAGAAAACACCTGCAGCACCCGAGGTTGAAAGGGCAAAGATCGAGAGATCGGGAATGGAAAGGTTCAATTCTGCACCTTCGACGGGTTCACCCAGATCGGTCATGAGATCCCCCCTGACGGTTATCGTCTCGTTGGGATGGATCGTATTTTCATCCATCGTTCCGTTTATGATCATGAAGCTCGGGCTCTTTGCAACGTGTATATCGAAATAATAGATCGGGTTGAAGTTATCGTAAATATGGAATTCGTAGGTGGCATTAAAAAATGTTCCGACGGGATAATCGATGGAGTAGTTCCTTCCCGTCCCATCGACGGACATATCCTGCATAGGGCCGCATGCTCCCCCTCCCCCCGCTTCAACAATGCACCACTGTATGGTCACATAGGTCAGCGGCTCATCGAATATATTGAACTCCACAGTGACGTTCAGGCTTGAATCGACATTGGGCTCTTCAGGGTTCAGCTGGTGGGAGATGACCTCGGCAGGAACACCTTCCGTCGAACCTGTCATGACCAGCACTCCGGTAAAGAGCAACAATATGGTTAGCGTCGCGCAAATGGAGGAACCATACCTCTTGACAGACATACATCTAGATCGGTATCATTATCTTAAGGGTTGCCGGAAATGATTAAAAAAAAGGGAGCCTCCATCGAGGCTCCCGGGTATTTTTGGGGGAATTCAGGTCGATCAGTTGATCCCATCGTTGTCCGTATCCTCGACATGTCCGTCGGTGGAGTCGGATCCGCCTCTCTCGACACCGTCGATGAGCATATCATTGTCGGTGTCCCAGTCGTTGGGGTCGAGGGCCAATCTTATCTCCTCATCGTCCCTCAGGCCGTCGCCGTCGGTGTCGGGGTTGTTGGGATCTGTCCCAAGGACCATTTCCTCAAGGTCGGTGAGGCCGTCGCCGTCATCGTCCACGTTGCCGTCTCCGTCCCCGTCGCCCTCGCCGGGCAGGGTCTCTCCTTCTCCTTCTCCGCCGGAGTCCGGTCCGCCGTTCCCGCCGCCGCTGGTCCCGTCATTGCTGAAGTCCCAGGGCCAGGAGTCGTCGGG
>JAFGJI010000290.1 GCA_016929175.1 Thermoplasmatota archaeon
ATCCCGGAATAAATCGGGTGATTAGTACTTTAACGTTGTTCATGATTTCCGCCAGATGTGACTTTATTCAGCGAGCATCTCCCTTTGGTTGTATCTTTCGTAAGTCCTTTTTTGATCCGATCTTTGCAAGTGGATTCATGAGCATTGATATCTGTTCATGACAGATAACAAATATTGGCCTGGTATCGAAAGGTATGGACATCCTATTCCCATTTTTCATCATCATCAGGATGATCGACGGATGGACTTTTCTGAATGGTGTTAAAGTCGTATGAGGGAGGTTCATATTCAGCGTCCTGAGAACTCATTTCATCCTCATCCTCTCTTCTTCCCCTCCTGTAGATCAGGAACATACCGATAACGAGCAGGATAAGCAATATAAGTACTATCGGAATGACGATCAGAAGCCAGTTCACTTCTTTTATTTCCTCATCGTCATCACCGGCAATACCCTCGAGCTTCCCGCTCACCTTGCTGGAGGGAACACTCTCGTGAACTTCATTGAAAGCGGTAACGTAGTAGAAATACTCGCGGTCTAAAACTACATCCTCATCGGTCCAGGATAGTTCGGATGAGGATACCCAATCAACAGATTCGAACTGGCCGTCCTCCCTGAGACTCCGATATATACGGTATCCGGTTATATCCATCCCCCCGTCATCCTCAGGTACGTTCCAGCTCAACGTTATATTGTTCTCGTCTTTCTCCAGGGTCAGATTCCTCGGAGGCGTCGGAGGATCGGTCTGAACAGGCAGCTTGAAAGGATAACCCCATACACTGTCCGACTTCACGGATTCACCGATGCTGTTCAGAGCTGTCACGTAATACGAGTATGTCATTCCATTTTCGACACTCGTATCGTTGAACTCCAGCACGTTCGGGCCTATATCGGAGATATGAACATTATCGCGATAGACCACATATCCGATGATAGATGAACCCGCATCGGAAAGAGGAGGTTCCCAGAAGATATGAACGAAACCGGAACCATACCATACAGTTATCATGGTTGGGGACGACGATATTCCTTTGGGCATGGCCTGGAGAGGCCCGATGATATCTGATACGCCCACCATGTTCAAAGCGGATATGGAATAATTGTAGAGTTCACCGTTGAGAACGTCTCTGTCCTGATAGGTCAGATCACCGCCGGCGGGTATCTCTTTCTTCATATCATCCACCCCGCCCCCGCTACGATACAGGTAGTAATACTGTATCCGAGAACCACCATTGTCAAGAGGCTGTTCCCAGGAGATGTTGACGTATCCGTTACCCGGCTCCACGGTGAAGTTCGCGGGCGGTTGCGGGAATGTCATCGGTGTTGCGGATATCTGATTGCTGGGCCGAGATGTCCCAACATCCGAAACGGAAGTGACGTTGTAGGTGTATGTGATACCGTTCGTGACCGATGTGTCGTTGTATTCCAACACTTCGGCATCCGGTTCCGCAACTATTTCGCTCTCGACAAGTACCGAGCCTCTGTGGATCTGATATTTCAAGACCGGGGAGCCACCATCGTTCTCGGGCGCAAGCCATGAGAGATGTATGAACCCGTTCCCAGAGATGCATGTCAGGTTCATGGGCGAGGTGGGGGCGGTGTTGTAAGTAGCAGACACTATCTCTGAAGGCATTGATTCCCCGACAACATTGGTGGCCGTGACGTAATAGTAATATGTTTCTCCGATCCTGATCTCCCTGTCCTGATACGAGTTCTTGATCACATCGATCCTCTTGAAATATTCCATACTGTCGATATCGGTTCCACGATAGAGATCATAAGCTGTCACTCTCGTCCCTCCGTCATCTTTCGGAGGTTCCCATGATATCAGAATACCGTC
This sequence comes from Thermoplasmatota archaeon, assembly GCA_016929175.1. GTDB lineage: Archaea > Thermoplasmatota > Penumbrarchaeia > Penumbrarchaeales > Penumbrarchaeaceae > JAFGLL01. Next base: position 1,839 of record JAFGJI010000290.1, read on the forward strand.
TTCCGTTACCAATGTGGAAATGTTCATAGGAGGAGAAGGAACTACCAGAGGGGTAATTGTCAAGATATTACTATAGGTAGATTCTCCAATTTTATTAACAGCGGATACTTTATAATTGTATTCGATACCGTTCGAAACATTATCGTCACGATACCAGTTTTGTTCCTTGGATACAGATAAAAGATATTGAAATGTTGAAGATGAAGATATCATACGGTATATGCGGTATTCGATGATCTCTTCTCCTCCGTTGTCTGCAGGAGGTATCCAGGATATGTTAGTATACGAATGACCGCTATCAATGGAATTCAAATATGGTGGGTCCGGAGGGGTTTTACCGAGAATTACGAGAACCATTTGACCAATCTCTGAAAAGTATTCAGAGATCAGTATTTCACTATTTGGCAGTATTATCGGTGAATATGAATTGGCCCAATTGAAAAAAGGTCTTTTCCATATAATATTACCATTTTTATCAAGCATATACCGATATTCATAGCCAATAAAGAATATGTTTCCATCGGAATCAACAGTTATTGTTTTCGATTTAACTGTTACGTCCCTTTGCCATTTCAATGTTCCGTTTGGATATATACAATATAATTTAGATCCTGATCCGGGTACAACGATCGAACCATCTGGACATATACATGGAGCAGTATCTGGAATATTATCATCAACAGGAATGCTCCATCTCAAAGAACCATTCGGATAATATGCACTGATATTGCCCGCCAGGGTAAAAGTTGTTTTTTCATGATCGATCATTACATATGCGTCATATGATAGATCGTTGGTCCATTTAATAGATCCATTCGCTGCAATTGAAATACATTTATAGAAAGGTGCATTATTGACACGGTAAGAATATGAAAAATAGACAGCACCATCTGGATCAACTGCTGGTGGGTACGATGGATTAACATTGCAGGAGCGGTAAGAATATGTAGTGCTCCATTTCTCGTTACCATCAATATCATAAGCTGATATGATGTTTCCGGATATGCAGTATATACATTGTTTGTTACAATCCAAAATGAATTGTTGACATGATGGCCCTGATATTCTTTCATTAACCGAACCGTTTGAGGTATGGATACCTGTCAATTTATTATTGCTGCAGAAAAATAAGGTACCATTATAATAGATTGGTTGTAAAGATAATCCATAACCGGTCTTCCATTTTTCAGTTCCATTGAGATAGTAACAGCATAAATTATTGTTGCGGTCATTGAAGTATATCATGCCCTCATTGTCAACGGTCATCCATCGGATATAATAACTAAATTCTATGCTCCCGATAACAGACCTTATTCTGCCTGGATTGCCGGTCGCATTGGACGGGCTCTGTCCGGTGTGCTCCTGGTCAAATTGATGCATGGGCCAGATCGATGTGTTTGAGGGGATTGGATATGTTAAAGGAATATCTTTCTCTGTATTTTCCAGGATGTCATTATTTGTATAAGTACCAATATTTATGAAAGACGATGAGATCAGAAATGATATAAGAATGATCGGTATCAACTGCATCATGATTCCGTGTCTCATTTTTCAACACCCCACTTTTAACTTTTTTTTTAGTATTTAATGAGTTTATGTTCATGAAACAGCAAAGGAACCGGTATCGTTAATGCCGGTTCCAATATCTGGATCATATCAGGGATCTCTTGCATAGAATACGGTTTTATCATCCCTTTGCCATACAACATGCGAATAGGTCGGATCTATTGATATCACGCTAACGTCAACATGTAAATCGGTTTCTTCGGTTGAAGTCCACTGTTCAGTAACATTCCAATTACCTGAAGTGACAAAATAGATATCCGAATCATCTGTCCAGACTATTGAAACGGGTAAAGTGGAATCTTCCAGCATGGCAATAGCCACACAGCGTAGAATAGCTGAAGTTGATGGACCGTTGGTAGTGTTTATGGTATATACCGTGGGACTGCTGTTCAGACTATCATCTGAATATGCATACTTCACTTCGTTATTTTCATCTGCATGATGCCATACGATCCATACGGTTCCTTGACCTGTTTGAACGTTAGGATGACCCGGCCCTCCGCCTGGACCCGAACATGTTATGTCGGGATAGCCGATCTCGGAATCATTACTATCATTATCAAGATCATATGGCCCCACATTATACCGTGTATATGTGGCATTGGATGACACCCAACCGGACTGAACTTGTACATAATTCATGGAAGAAAGATATGCATCATACACGATATGAACCTCGCAATCTCCTCCACTGATATACGTGCAAGCAACTGCGGGATGTCTGTAGGAACCTGGCGATCCTGATATGATTGTATTTATTTGTATTGTGGGACCGCCATCTGTGTAATAACTGGTATACATTTTAATTTCCCAATTATAGCAGTCATCCATTCTTTGCCAAACAATATTCCAGTAGTGATGATAATTCTGGCCATAGCCTTCACCTGTTCGAAGCGTGTCTATCTTGGGATAAATGTTATCATTAAGATCCTCATTTTCTGAAATATCGATAACACTACCCCAGTTTTCAGAGGGTGAGTAATATTTTGTACATGCTTTTATTTGCCATGGACTATTTGCGTCAATTCTTTCTTGCCATACAGCAATAATTAGAATTCTATTTTCAGAACCTTCCAACATTATCCTCACATCGGGATAATCTTGTTGGTTGGAACTGGCTGAGACCCATTCATATCCTTGCCAATTAACACCATCATTTGCTGAATATATGAATCTAATGTTGAATTCATCTGTAACACTGTTATATTTTGATGCAACACATACAACTAGCGATGCGTGTGAATCATCGGCAGGATGCAATGCATCCCCCCCGGGATCCTCTGAATCCACCCCCATTATCGCATTTTCATTAGATTTGGCCAATACCAATTGAGGTAACATTAAACTCAATATAATCACAATATTCATTATCATTGTACCCACAAAGTATACCTGACCTTTTACATTTTTTTCTTTATTCATTTCTTCACCTCTTTTCCTCTTTTTTTATCCGATGAGAACAGGATCCTGAACAAGCACCTCCGGCCTCTGCATTTCACTCCAGTATGCCTCACTGAATGACACGGCCCCATTATCATCCAGGTCAGCATTGGGATCGCTCAACCCTCTCGCAATGTTGAACTGATCGACCTCATAGGTCCTATCCGGATCCATAGAACATATCACGGTCCGATGATCATCCGATAGATCCGACGCTGCCATCGCTGAATGGTTGCCGTTCAATATCAGTGTCAAATGCTGATATTCGGTCTGGTCCAGCATCGAGTCAAAATAACAGGAGGTGATGTCCCCGTCGGAAAACTGGAAGGCGGGAACATTGTTGATCATCTTCTCATGGTCGTATACATAGATCACAGGGTCGCTGGTGGTGGTCGAAGTTGTCTGGAGCCATGAGATGGAGGATAGTATGTTGGTAACGTTCGGGAGACCGTCATGTCCGCTCATCGAGCTATCGGTCAAGTATGCTATTTCATCCTCGTCATAACCTTCATCCAGTAGATATTGGTAGAACATATCTGCCTTGTCGAGTTCATGCTGGTCCAGTCCTTCAAGGTCTGACACTATTATGATGGCGCATCTTGTCTCTGTGGGGTCAGCAGAGATCGTGTTTAAGAAGAATACAAGCGATACGATCGCTGCACAGAACAGTATACATGGTAAGTTTCTGTCCATACTCATCCAAAACAATAATATCGGACCTCGGGATATAAGAATTGTCCCCTTTTTCATAAAAACCCGTGAGCCTTTATAAGGGATCTTTAACTTTCATTTCTCGATGTTCCTGATCCGCTCCTTGAAGACCCTCTCCCTTTCCTCGGATTTTCTCAGATATAAGAGACCGAAACTCTTTGACCTTTCGAAATACCTGTACGCCATCTTCTCGTTACCTTTGGCGATCTGGACAAGGGCCATGTTGAAGTCCACCGCAGAAAGGCCTTCCATGTCTCCGCATTGCTCAAGTATCTTCCTTGCATTTCTCAGTGATCTCACGGCAGTTTCGATCCTCCCATTCATCGAATATACATCCGCAAGATTGATTGAAGCTATGGATATCATCCATGGCAGGTTTTCCTTCCTTGCTATCCTCAACGCATCCTTCCACAATGCGGTAGCCGACCTGCGGTCATCCTTCCTGAGATAGAGAACACCAAGGTTGTTGAGGACCGTAATTCTCAGAATGGGATTCTCTCTTTCGGAGAGAACGGCCAGACATGAATGGTATAATCGGGAAGCCTCATCCATCCTTCCGAGATCCTGTATTATATCCGCCTTTAACTTCCTCAGCAAAGATTTATGGACGGGTGTCTCTACAACCTCCATGACCTCATCCAGCAGTTCAACTGATCTAACTTCCTTATTCTCGTATACCAAGCACTGAATTAGACCTGTAAAACATAATACCCATACATTCATATCCAGAACGACAACGTTCGAGAGGACCGAACCATAAATACCCTTTGCTTTTTCGATATCCCCCTCCCTTCTTGCCCTCTCCGCATCAAAGATCATTGATCGGATGTCTTCAGCTGATACCTCTTTATCTCTGTTTCTCCGGATCGAGGGGATCCCGTAGATGCTCGACCTTTTCAATACATGTTCCAGTTCAAAAGTTGATGTATGGAATGTAGTTCCAATTATTTCTTCAAAGTAACGGGAGAATTTCCGATCTCTTATATGAGATGTTATCCTCTCGATCACTTTCTCTATCGAGGATGTCTTTCTGAAAACGACATTGTCAACGATGCCGATAATATCATAAGGATCTCCTGGAGAAACGATCATCTTCGATATATCGATGGTCACCCCCTCGTCAAAGACATTTTTGGATCTCTTTTTGATCAGATCTTCCTTGATGGCAAGGAATTCTTTCTCACCATTTTTTGTGAGTTGTATGGATGAAAGACTTCCATATTCACTTCCTGTAGATCTTATCATATCATTCTTGACCAATTTGCTGAGAATATTGGATAGTGACCTGGCACTTATGCCAAGAGAATTTCCCAGCAGGTCCCTATCGATAAGATCCCGATCTTGCAGGATGCTCCCGATACCGAACAGGACCACATCCTCTCTCTTCATATCATCCAATGTATCATTCTTCGATCAGGAGTGGGCGTATATAAATTTCTTTCCTGTTCATAAGATGTGATTCCCAAATAAAAGAACCCAAACTCTCGAAGATCAATAAATGTAAAGATCACCCCATATGCCCTTTAAGAGATAATTGAGAGGATTTTTTTTGAAAGATCTCTACGATCCAAATGGATGGATCATTCCTGCTTGTGTTCTTCTTTTTCATGGGAATCGTGTTTGCACTCGGGATCGTCACATTCATGATCATGCTCGTGTGAGTGCTCGGGGTCGTCTGACTTGTGCTCGTGGACCGCTTCGACATTCTCCTCCTCCTTCTTCACGTATTCCTCTATGAGCCTCACCTTCTTCATGTTGAGATGGGCCCTGATATCGGAGACGAGCTTGAACTTCGCCATCATCCATCCCTGATCGAGCTTCACGATGTCGGGGAGGACTATGTCTACCCCGTCCTTCCCCTTCCACTCGAACCTGAACTCTTCCGGGGCCGTGTATGAGGCTTCAATGATCGCCTTGAGCTTCTCCTCCTTCTTGGTTATGATGTCGGTGACCTTGTATTTGTAAATGATGGTCTTCCCGGCCCACCTGTGGTTGAAATCGATCCGATACCTTCCGGCGAACCTACCGGCAATGATCCCTGTACGGTTGTTCATGCGTATCTCCATACCCTCAACCGGATACCTGTCACCCTTCCTGAACTCTGGCAGGGAAAGTATCTTCCTCTCCGGGTAGACCTCCACAAGTTTGGGGTCCTTGTCGCCGAAGGCTTCCGAGGGCAGTATCTCTACCTCCCTCTCCTGCCCCTTCTCGGCCTGGAGAAGATCGGTATCAAGACCCTTGACGATCTGACCGGAGCCCACTATCAACGGGATGGGGGCGTAACTGACCCTCTCGTTGTAGAGATCGTGCTCCTTCGCGACCTCCTCATGGGTCGTGTCCACAAGCTGTTTGGTTTCCTTGACGAAGGCATCGAAGTCGAGCCTTATGAAATCGCCATCCTTCATTGAGCACCACCATCTGAACGGGTCCCACACAAGGTGGAACGGGGCGCAAGATAATGGAAGTTGCATTTAAACCTTTTCGGGGAATCCCTTCGGAGGAACATCATCTGACCGTGATAGACCTGCTGCCGCTCTGGTTGCCCGAAGTCCTGAATCCAATGATTATCTCCTCCCCATCCCAGACACTGGTGTTCTTGTCGAGCTCCATTGTGAACCTTGCGGAGATGGCATTCCGATCTTCGGATGTCCATTCGAGCGATACAAGGTCCCTCTCCTCACCCGGACCTACGACGATCTGGAAGGGCTCACTGGAGCTCCATCTCACAAAATCGGCAGCCATCGAATGAAATATGAAGGTCCCTATGCCTGTAGCGTTCCTCCTCGATATCGACAGGTTAACGCTGCCGGACAAATCAGCGAGCTTCCACAGGGTTCCGTTTATGACCTTCGACCCGTGATAGTCCCCCTGCGACAGCTCCAGGAACATCGATGACCTTATCGCTCTGAACGATGTCTCGACGCCTTCCCCTTCATCTGTCCCGAACTCTATCCTCACATCGGTCCAGTTCCCGGACACGGTGTCGAGGGAGCATCCGATCACGAAGCTCACTTCACACGTGTCTCTCTTCTCGACGGTGAAATGCTTCGGACCCATCAGAAGAAGGAACCATCCATCAAGACGATATACAAAGTAACTGCTCTGGCTGATGTTCGTCCATACCTCGCCTGCATCCAGTGTCTTGTTCGTGATGCTGGGGATCACCATCTCCCCGCCCATATGAATGCGGATATCGATGTCGATGTCATCACTCCCGTCGTTCTCGAGGGTGAAGTTCTCGTAGTTCGGAGCGTAGGGTGAGGCGAAATGCTCGCTCCATTCATATCCAAGTTCCAGCCCTCCCCCTTTGACCTTCATCGCCTGCAAAGGAACGGGATGGAACGTCAACGCCATTATGAGCAGCGACAGTCCGGCAACTGCCCACTGTCTCTTTGAAAGGGGCGAGATGTCGTCAAGAGGGGGGGGGTGTCTTGCTCCAAGTATCAGGATCAATATTGCGAAGAAGATGTAGGTGGTGAACCCGGTGACAACTCCGAGTATCACCATGAGGACCATCGCACCGGTCGAAACATACTTGGACCTTTCCCCCAGAGCCCCCCTGATAATATGGCCCCCATCGAGCTGTCCCACCGGAAGAAGGTTCAGTGCGGTAACGAAGAGACCCAGCCATCCTGCGAAAGCGGTGGGATAGAGCACCCCCTCGTCGGGAACCCCGAGGAGTGCCATGAAGCCGTGGAAAAGAAGTGGCGGGTTTATTATCATGACACTATCACCGGCTGTGAGGCTGACCGATACCGGGTAGGCCTTCGTCAGAAGGAGACCGACTATCGTGACGGGGATCGCCACGATGAAACCCGCTATCGGTCCGGCCGCTCCGATATCGATAAGGGCCTTCTTGTTCGAGATGGGCTCCTTCATGGAGATGAGTGCACCGAAGGTCCCGATCGGCGATATGAAAGGTGGAATGGGAATGAAGTAAGGCAGGGTCGCATCGATGCCGTACCTCCTGGAAGCGAAGTAATGTCCCAGCTCATGGGTTCCAAGGATCAGGAGCAGGGGAAATGCAAATGTCAGGCCCCCCATCAAGAGGTCCATTGGGTCCAGAAGTACCCCGAAGAGATCGCCCACGGAAGCGACCTCCCGCGTCCTTGACATCCACAGTATCGCACCGGCCCAAACGGTCGTGATGATGGTGGCGAAAAGGAGGACAAGGTTAACGGTGATCCTTCCCTTCTTCCTTGCCGGCAGAGGGTAGACAAGTACGAACGTTCTGCCGCCCTCGGTTGCGAGACGGGGGTAAAGGCCGTATTTCTTGAGATCGCGTCTGACCTCGTCGAACATCTCCTCACCGGTCAGCCGGTCCATCTTTATCCTCAGGAATATGCCGGCCTCGTCGAACCTGCTCTCCTCCACTATGAACCGCCTTGATACGATCTGCCCCACCATCCGGGCCGCCCTTTCCCTTTTCTGGTCATTCGCCGGTGAGACCCTACCCGGCGGTGCTATGACCCTTCCGAACAAGGTCCGAAGGGGCGGCCCGGTGAAGAGCCCTGACATATCCATCTCTTGTTCCCTGTCTTCTCTCAAGTCCCATCAACCTTCGGATATCTCTTTCATCATTGATCTGACCGTGAGATATGAATCAGCCAATGACCTTTTCGACGAATGCGGCCAGATCGGGAAGGTCTGCTTTTCCATTGCATTCTCGAAGATCCTCTGGTGGACCGAGGGTTCTCTGTAGATGATATGCCACTTCGAATATCTCGAATGGTTCTTTCCCAGGAAGTCCACCAGGATGTCGGCGGACCTCGATACCACCCTTTTAAAATCTTCAATGTTCCAGGTCAGCCCTCTTCTCTTGACCATGAAAGATTGTACCCCCGAACAGTCGTACATGGGCATGGCCTCATACCATTCCATTGGGACGATCCCGAGGAGGGGGGAGACCGTGAAAACATGCACTCTGTCCTCCAGTTCGAGGTTCTTCAGGGAAGTATGAAGGTTCCTGTAGCTCAGGGCATCGGTCCTTCCCTTCGTCCATGGCTTGTGGTCCGTGTCCGGGAAGAGGAGTGCATTTTCCCCCCCGG
>JAFGJI010000036.1 GCA_016929175.1 Thermoplasmatota archaeon
CAACCGCAAGGACATAATCGACGAAGCCCTCATGAGACCTGGCCGTTTCGACAGAATAATTGAGGTCCCGATCCCCAACAAGGATGGAAGGAAGAAGATACTGTCGATACACACCAGGGGAATGAAGATGGCAAGGAACATCGATCTCGAAACTCTTTCCGAGAGGACCGAGGATTTCTCGGGTGCTGACCTGAGGAACCTTTGTACGGAAGCGGGAATGTTCGCAATACGAAGAGGCCACTCATCCGTAAGGAAGGATGACCTGGATTCTGCTCTTAACAAGACAAGGAGAAGGAAGGAGCAGAGGAGCAGGGATCCCGATCGCATGTTCCATTGAACGCAGATCATCTGACCAGTGATGATGCCCTCCTCATATAGTTGTCCGCTTGGGCGGCCATACCTTTGGACCGGAGCATATCCGCCATGTCCTTTGATATCCTGTCGATGTAGAATTTGATACCAAGCTCCTTGAGTATACCGAGTATCTCTTCCAGGTTTCCATGGAGTGATATCTCTTCCTTCTTTGCCAGATGATACCTTGCGTAGTCCGTAAGTATGAGCGCGATCTTGTATTTCTCCCCGAGCATCTTGAAGATGTCAAGGGCTTCGTCAAGGTAATCCTTGGCCACATCGGGCTGGTCGTCAAGCAGATAGACATGGGCGGCCCCTGCCAGAGCGTAACCCTGCTGCCTCAGGTCTCCCGACCTTGTGGATATCTCGATGGCATCCTCGAAGTTCTCGATTGCCTTCTCGTAATCGCCAGTTATCGACTGGACGGTCCCGAGGTTGATCTTCACGAGAGCCATCAGCAGCGGTGTCTCTTCCTCCTCCATTACGCTGACAGCCTTGCGGAACTGTTTGATGGCCTTTTCAGGTTCGTCCTGATTTGTGTAGATGATCCCGAGGCTTGTATAGGAGGATGCCATCAGGGAGCTCTCGTTGAGCTCCTTTGCTATGTCCAGGGCCTCCCTGAGATACTTTATTGCCTCCCTGAACTCCCCTTTCGTGGAATGGAGCTCTCCGAGGGACTGCAGTGCAAGGGCCTGCGTCTCCCGGCTGTCGACCTTGGTTGCTATCTTCAGTGCTTTCTGAAGCCTTTTCTGGGCGTGGTCCTTGTTTCCCCTTCTGGATTCTATGGCGCCCAGCCGCAGGTTCGCCCTTGCACTTATTATCGGCCTCTCCTGAGCCTCGGCGATGGCAGAGGCCATCCGGAATTCCGAGAGGGCCCGGTCCCACCTTCCCATTATCATCTGGACCTCGCCCTTGAGGAGACGGGACATGGCCCTGTACTCGCTGTTCTCCTCGTTCATCTCCTTCTCCAGCAGGGAAAGTACCGAGGAGAACTGCTCCACGTACCCCTTTGTGATGATCCTCTCCCCAAAATTGGAGGCAAGTTTGAGAGCTTTCAGAGTGTCCCCGCTCATGGCCATGTGGTACATGGCCTCGACGGTCGCCCTGTCCGTCCCGACATCCATGTAGAAGGCCGCTGCCCTTCGGTGGTATTCGGTCTTCTGTGCGGGGGTCAGCCTGTTGTAGAAGAACTCCTTGATGAGATCGTGGGCTTCGTATTCATCGTAGGAGGTCTCCATCATCAGGTTCGACTCGATCAGGTGGTCAAGAGTGGTGAAGTCCAGACCTTCCGCCATGAAAAAAGCGGACGAGGGAGCGGGATATCGATATACGGAGGCGATCTGGAGCAGCAGAGAATCCCTCTCCTCGAGCCTCTTGAAGATCTCCTCGTATATGTAGCGCTTAATATCCTTCTGGTCCTCAAGGTCCTCGGCGGAGAGTATGAGTTGAAGGAAGAGTGGGTGCCCACGTGTTATCGAGTACACCCGCTCGAAGAGCTCCTCGTTCATCTCCTTGATGTTAAGGAGGCCGCGGCAGCTCTCCTTGTCGAGGCCCTCCAGGGAGATCTCCCTGACGTTCTTCTTTAAAAGAACGTCGGACCTGTCGTAGAAGGGAAAGATCTGCCTGCCCACAACGACCACCTTTACATGTTGAAAACCTGCCAGCATCTCCTTGAGGTTCGAGAAGAAGTCCACAATGTCGTCCTCTGCCCTCTGGAAATCGTCGAACACCATGAAGATGGTGGCATCCTTCATGCTCCCCTCGATTATGGTGAAGTATTCCTTGACATCCAGGTTCGTGTTGTTGTCAAGATATGTCCTCAGACCCGATCGGCCCATCCTTTCCAGGAATCGTCCGATCGAGTAAAGGACATTCCGAAGAGAATCCCATTTATGGAAACGATACCAGAACACATGCATCTTGCCCTCCATCTCCTTGATAGCCTTGGCAGCCAGGGTGGTCTTGCCGATACCTGCTATTCCGGTAATGGATAGGATCGATGCTTCGCCTGCCCAGATCCAGTGTCGGATCTCCTCGAGTTCGTTGCCTCTTCCATAGAACCTCTTGGGCATCGGGACGTCCTGTAGGAACGACACGAACCCGTCGGGATCGAATACCCTCTGCGGCTCGATCTCCCCGGAGATGTACTTTCTCAGGTTCGATTCTATCAGGAGGTTCTCCTTGCCTATCAGCTGATGCAGTTCGAGAAGGGAGATATTTACATTGATGTACGAGGCAACATCCTTCAGATAAACGAGCTTGATGCTTCCGTCAGTCAGCTGCAGATAGACCTTGTGGAAAGCAATGATGTCCCTGACATCCTTGGCGTAGGTGAGGCCTTTCTCGGTCAGGAAATACGCCTTTCTCTTCCTGTGAAGGCCCTTGATCCTCTTGAGGACATCCCGCACGAAACCTTCTTCCTTCAGTTTCTTCATGGTCCTTGGAATGTTGTCCCTGCGGATCGAGACAGCTTCGGCGATCCCGTCCTGAACGACCTCCTGCGGGACCTCGAAGTCGCTTTCGGTGTGCCTGATATCGTAGAGATGGAGGAGTATCTTCTTGTCCACGGTCAGTTTCGGTGCGCCATCCTCCGTGCCATTATCGACCTGCATCAGTCGATCACCACCGAGTCGAAGCCATCGACGAGCTGGTTGCGCACCCTCTGGGGTACAGCCTTGTATGGGAGAGGTACGACCGATGAGAGGCCTCTATCCTTGGAGATCTGCTCCAGCATCTTCAGGAACCGGATGACCCTGTCGGTGGCGTTGTTGGAGAGGACATCCTCGAAACCCTCGAACACCACGGTCCCGCCCATGTTCCCCCCGGAGAACCTGGAGCGTATCTCCTCCAGAATGCTGGAAAGGTTGGTGGGATTGATAACCGTCGTGCCCTTTCCCACATCGTGGGCAGTGGACCTGTCAAGCCACAGATGCATGAAACCTTTGGGATACATTCTGCGGACCTCTTCGGGAGGTCGGGAAGAGACCACCACCACCCTTCCCCCTTCCTTGATCTTGTGGCTTACCACCCCCCTCCAGGGTCTGCTTCTACTTCTGAACATAACGATCAGGAGATCGTTTTGGGGAAGGGAGGGGGCGGAAGGTTCCGGTTCTCTGCCGCTCTGAGGATATTTTTTTGACATGCGGCCGATCTCCATGGCGCTCTCGTCGAACTCCCTCATCTTCTTCTTGTGACCCTGGATGCGGTAGATGGTCCATACGACAAGGAGGACTATCCCGGAAATTGCCATCAACATTATCAGCGTGGCGTTATCCAATATAGAAACACCTCGATGCCATGAAATGTAAAAGGATTATATTTATATTCACTTGGGCGGGCCGTCCCGGGCACCGGTCGCCGAACACCAAACGTTAAATACGAACACCGCTTCGAACCATCATCGAGCCCCAGAGGTCCGGTGCCTGACATGAAAGGAGAGAGACCGAAGGTACTGATCGGAGCACCTGTCTATCTTCCCCGCCAGGGTGGCTCCTCCACCTATTTCTCGAACCTCATGGAGAGGCTTCGGGACAGGGTAGACTTCATAGTATATTCATGCAGGAACCCCGATGCGGCTAAGTTCGAAGATCAAGGGAGCGTGAAGGTCCACCGTATCCAGCCGTTCATCCTGGACGCACCGAAGCTATTCCGTTATATCGTACTCCCTCCGATAACTTTCTTCCAGCTGATCTGGCTGAGGATGAGGTACGGGAAGATGATCATCCATGCCCATTCAAATGGAGCTTACGGCTTCATAATATCCATCCTCTCCAGTCTGATCGGTCAGGAGATGCTGAAAGAGGTCCAGGATATGTCCGATCCCGGGTACAATATCCGTATGGGCAACGTTACAAGATACGTCTCCACAGGGACCTCCATCCGGGACCAGCTGATCTCCTATGGGGTACCTTCGGATAAGATAATCACATATCCCTCCCTGAACCCCGAGATCCCTCTCGAAGTGCGAAAGAGCATCAAGCAGAAACCGTTCAGGCACGACGGCGATATGGAGCTGCTCTGCATCAGCGCCCTGAGACCGTACAAAGGGGTGGAATACCTCCTCGAGTCCATGAGGATGGTGCAGGGGAGGGACCCCTCGATCAAGCTGACGATCATCGGGGAGGGGGGTATGAGGGACGAGTTGCTCGGATATATGAAAAAGCACGGTATAACGAACACCACTCTAAGAGGTTTCGTCCCTGATTATCATGATGTACTGAGGATGATGGCGAAATGCGACATCCTCGTGCTGTCATCCGCTTCCGATGAAGGGAACCCCAGGGTCATTCTCGAGGCGTTCCAGTTCGAGAGACCAGTGATCGCCACTGCCGCAGGGGGAACCCCTGAACTGATAGAGAACGGAGAGAATGGGATCCTGCTTCCCCCCAGGGAGCCGAAGGCCTTCGCGGAGGCGATCCTTCGCCTGTCAGGAGATCAGGGGCTCAGGGAAAAGCTCGGGAAGAACGGGAGGAGGTTCCTTGAAAAGCTTCCGACCTGGGACGACCTTGCCTCTGATATTCTAAAGGTCTACCGGGATATCTGGAAGAGGATGTGATTCAGGTAGGGGGGGCGGTCATATTGTCTCGAGCACTGATCCGCCGGCGGCCTTGAACGCTCTTGTTACACCGCCCACCCCCAACTTGATACCGCCGAACATCCGTGATACCATGAGCACATGCGATGTGAGGTCCTTCCTCCTCATGAGCTCCAGAAGCGTTTTGCCCGGGTGCCCCACCTCGCCGTCATCTTTTGAATATTCGATCAGTTTTCCGTCGGCATCCGTGAACCTGATGGCGAAACAGTGGTGGACCGCTTTCTTGTAGTTCTTCCTGTGCTCCTTGAGGATGATGTCGACCTCACCGATGGAATCGATGCGGTACAGGTGTGCGAAGAAGCGGGACCTGGTCTCGATGTATTTGAACGCTGACAGCTCCTCCATGAGGGGTGAAGGAAGCAGGGGTTATTGTGGGTTTCCATCTTTCAACGATTAATTTTATCCGGTAAGACCCGTTTACAGGCAAACTTAACGGAGGGTAATGAATGGAAGTCCCCGAGAGAGTAAAAGCGCTTAGAAGGCTCATGGAACGCGAGGGAGTGAAGGCATATTTGGTCCCCAGCACGGACGCACATCATTCGGAATATCTTCCGGAATGCTGGAAGAGGCGGGAGTGGATATCGGGGTTCACGGGCTCCGCAGGAGATGTCCTGATAACCATGGACAAGGGGGGGCTCTGGACGGATGGTCGCTATTTCCTGCAGGCCGAGGAGCAGCTCAATGGGTCCGGGATAACCCTCTTCAAGATGGGAACACCCGACGCTGTCAAGCTCGAGGATTGGGCCGCCAAGGAGCTGAAGGAAGGAGAAAAGCTCGGGATCGATCCCAGACTTATCTCCGTTGATTCCGCAAGCCAGCTCGCAAAGACCCTCAAACAGAGAGGGGTCCTCCTCGAATATATCGAGAAGAACCTTGTCGATGAGCTGTGGGTGGGCCGGCCTTCCCCCTCCAGGGACCCAGTGATCGTCCTGTCGGACATCTATACGGGGGAATCCGTTCGTGAAAAACTGGGAAGGGTCCAAAAGAGAATGGATGAGAAGCTATGCGATGCGCACGTAATAGCTTCCCTTGACTCCATCGCATGGGTCTTCAACATCAGGGGGACGGACATAGATTTCAATCCTCTCGTGATATCCTATGCAACCATCACCAGGGATGCCGCTCATCTGTTCATGGACGGGGACAAGGTAACACAGGAGCTGAGGGAAGCCCTTGATGGACTGGTCGAGTTCCATCCCTACGATGAGGTCAAGAGCCATGTGGAACAACTTGAGGGCAGGGTATGGATCGATCCCAAGACCGTGAACAAATGGATCGCTCTCAAACTCCGAAAGGATGTCAAGGTCCACATGGAGCGCTCCCCGATCCAGGACTTCAAATCGGTCAAGAACGCCACGGAACTGCAGGGTTTCCGGGACTGCCTGGTGGTCGACGGGGTAGCGATGGTACGATACCTGAAATGGCTGAACGAAGCGGTCCCACCGGGAGGGGTTACGGAGATATCTGCAGCAGACAAGCTGGAGGAGTTCCGCAGGAAAGGTGACAAGTTCGTGGGTCTTTCCTTCACAGCGATCTCTGCTTACGCCGGGCA
>JAFGJI010000037.1 GCA_016929175.1 Thermoplasmatota archaeon
CCGTCACCGTAATCCCTTGCCTCGTTATCACGAACCTGGATATGATGGGATGAATCTATGCGAATATGGTGATCGTCCTGGCTCCTGAAACGATTCCCTTGGATCAGGAGTGACGATGACATATCAACGAACAGTCCGAAATCGCTGTTCCTTACCGAGTTGTTCTTAACAACCGAATCCGTTGTGGCATACAACCATACCGCATTCTGGTCCGCCAGATCGATCATGTTATCTTTGAACGTGAGGTTGTGCGATGAATCCGACCGGATCCCGAGTTCGCATCTGATGACCGAGTTACAGGATATGATGGGATCTGAAACCTCCGATACAACGATACCTTTGTTCACATTGTAACAGGTATTGTTGTCTATCGCGGTCCCGCGGGAGACCTCGATGCTGATCCCCGCTGAACAGTTGAAAATGGAATTCCCGGTCACATTCCCGGCAGTATTCAGAAGGTATATTCCCGATCCTCCGTAGGGAAGAGCCGGACCGGTGACATTGAATATCGTGCAGTTACGAACAATGAACTTCGACGATGTATCCCTTATAACCATTCCGAAATTGTTCCCTCTCCCGTCGATGACCAGGTCCTCGATGATGAATGGATCACCTTCGGACCCGTTTCCCGGCCAACCTTTGTCAGAGGCCATTTCAGCGAACCTGAGGTCGCTGTCGATCAATATCGCATCCCCGGCCGAGATATCATTGGCATTACCATCATAGTTGCCGGCCACATCACCGCCTCTGCATGGCTGTATTACCGAAGATGAACCTAACAGAATGAACATCATGATGATCATGGATGAGGTCCTGTTCATCTTGCCTATCCCCGGGAATGATATATGCAGATACGAAGATGATTGGAGGGATAGGGATTTAAATTGACCGCTTTTATGAGTTCCATCGCTTCAAGACGGACCTTCACCAAGTTTCCAGGATTCAAGCTGGGATTGTGCTATCTTCACGTCCTTGTGCTTTGCTGCCTCATTCAGGATAAGGCGGTATAGCGCATCCGCATGGTACCTTCTCTTCTTAGCTTCGGTGACGTACCTGACACTTATCTTGATGAATTTGTCATCGAATGTCACATAGACTGCCGGTTCCACATCTCTCCTTGGCAGGTAGTACTTCTCCCCGATCTTGGCGATCTCCGTTGACGCCTGCTTCGTGAGCTCCGAAGTGTAATCCCTGACAGCGGCAAGTATAGGTTCGATGATCGGCTCCCAGTTGCTGTCGAAGGTGACCGGTAAAGTGATCTCCTCCCACAGGAAGCTGTGGTCCTTCGTGTAGTTCTTCACCGGGTTTGAGAGCACTAACGAGTTCGGAAGGGATATGATGCGGCCGGAAGCCTGGTCTCCCTGTACCCAACCCCTCATTTCCATAAGCGTTGTGTACAAGATGCCTATATCTATGACATCGCCATAGATACCCCCGACCTCGATCCTGTCGCCCACTCTATACAGGTTATTGGTAAGGATCAGGATCCCTCCGGTGAAGCCCTTGAAGAGGTCCTGAAGTGAGATCGCAATTCCGGCTGCTATCAACCCATAGGCAACAAGGAGCGCCTGGGTGTTCTCGATCCAGATGGTCACGATGAATACCATTACCAGGATAAGAAAAAGGACAGAGGTTGCCTTTTTCACCGTATAGCGCGTTTTGTAATCCTTCAGCTTTCCAGCAAGAAGCTCTTCGACCAGTAATTTCAGGACAAGATAGAGAAAGGTTATGGAAACCAAGGTTAGGATGACCTTTCCGGAATAACGAATACCGAACCGCAGGTCAATGACAACCATCACAATGGCAGTGATGACCAAGAGGACTCCGATCAGGACCTTCTTCCAGAAACCTTTCATGTTATCCGGTTCCACGAATCGTTCCATTTATTATTTCAATATATGCTTGACCTATTTTTTCAAGTATCGGAAACACATGAGGCAGAGCTGAAAATATAGGGTAAATGTTTATTGCACCACGATCGATATCGATATCCATGTCAACAACGAAGCTTAAGATTTCCGATGAGGAATGGAGAACCAGATTGTCTCCTGACAGGTTCCATATTCTCAGGGAAAAAGGAACAGAGAGACCGTTCACCGGGAAGCTTCTCCACAATAAGGAGAAAGGTACCTATCATTGTGCAGGATGCGGTCTCGAGCTGTTCTCCTCCGATTCCAAGTTCGGATCCGGTTCCGGATGGCCCAGCTTCTTTCAGGCCGTTGTCAGGGACAACATTCGGACCAGGGAGGATAAGTCCTTTGGTATGGTCCGAACGGAGATAATGTGTGCAAAGTGCGGGGGGCACCTCGGTCATGTGTTCGACGACGGCCCGGAACCCACCGGTCTGAGATACTGTGTCAATTCGCTCTCCCTCGAATTCTCACCCGGGTGATTCTGCATTCCATTGAATCTCTCCGATTCTTATTAATACCCGGGGTCTGTTAAAAATCAAGATCGGGTGGATCCAGCATGAAGGTAGTCGCCATCAACGGCAGTGCGAGAAGGGACGGGAACACCGCCTCGATGATACTCAGGGTCTTTGAGGAGCTTGAGAAGGAGGGAATAGAGACCGAACTGATCCAGCTCGCAGGCCACATGATAAGGGGATGCACCGCATGCGGGAAATGCGCCCAGAACAGGGACCGAAAATGCGTCATCGATGATGACCTAATTAACGAGATCATCGGGAAGATGGCGGATGCTGACGGCATCATTCTGGGATCACCCGTGTACTTTTCCAATGTTACACCGGAGATGAAGGCCTTGATAGATAGGGTCGGTCGTGTCGCAAGGGCAAACGATTACCTGCTTGAAAGAAAGGTAGGAGCCGCTGTTACCGCTGTGAGAAGAGGTGGGGCCCTTGCCGCGTTCAATGCCATGAATGCCCTTTTCCTGATAGAGAAGATGATCGTTCCGGGATCCAGCTACTGGAACCTTGGCATTGGAAGGGACCCCGGTGACGTGGAAAAGGACATCGAGGGAATGGAGAACATGAAGGACCTCGGCCGGAACATGGCTTGGCTCATCAAGAAGCTTGAATGATGATCAATGATTTTTTTCATCGATACACACCCACAGACCCCTTCCTGTACAAAAGGAAGGGGTTCCGGACCCGGGACCCCTCGAGGGGCTCAAGATGCATATTTTGTGAGATCCGTGCTTCCTTCCTGATATCCCTTTAAAAACCGTCTGGTGGGCATTATATATCTGCCATGACAATACCCTTTCGGGGAAAATATGTCAGATGAGGACAATCCTTTCATGATCGCCCCCAAGCCGGTCCAGAAGAGGTCAGAGACGACCATCAGCTTCGGAACCGATGAAGAGGTATCCTTCATGGTCTCCCCTGGAGAGCTCAAGGAAAGGGAGACCAGGACCATCGATGAACCTCCGAAGCCTCACTGGGAACGCTCTGGAACCCCCCTCTGGGATAAGAAGAACATCGATATCGACAACCCGGATTACGAGGTCGTCGATCACGACGAGAGCTAATGAGGTGTTTTCCGGACCCCTGGTCAGACCTCTACTGCTGCGACCGCCCAGCGAAAGCTGGTAAGCTTACTATCCTTTCCAGTCCCCCGAGAGCACGGCCCTGATCTCCCTTGCCTTTCTGCTTCCTATACCCTCGACCTCAGTAAGCTCCTTCTCGCTGGCGGTGAATACCTTTTCGAGGGAGCCAAAATGGGATATCATCTTTCCGGCAAGTACGGTGGAGATACCCGGAAGGCCTGAAAGCGTGCCGATCTGGACCTCTCGCAGCCCGCTCTTCTTTGCACGGCCGGACCTCTGCTGTGGTCTTCTCTCCTTATTCTCCCGCCTCGCGAGGACCATCAGGAACTCCGCTGTCTCCTCCGGCCCGGTGGTGAACATCACGGGTATGTTGTAGTCTATGGTGATCGATGCAAGGGCGCCATACAGGGCGTTCTTTTTTATGTTGCGCTTGTTGAACGGATCGTCGCCTTCGATGACCATCATGGGCCTCTCGAAGTTCTCCCTCAATCTGGTCACCTGCTCGAACAATCTGCCGTCAACAAGTGAATCCGACAGGTCCTGGGCCGTCTTCCTCTCCACGACCAGCCTGCTCGAGATCCTGTAATCCCCCTCTCCCAGGGGTAGCGGCTTGACCTTGAATCCGCTTCTTATCAGCTCCTCCACCACCGAGGAGGGCATCTCTCTCTGATCCACTTCAATCAGGCTCCCCTCCCCCTCCGATATCCTGACAACCTCGTCCGAATACTCGTCAAGAGTGGCCGATATTCTTTGATCGTCCCTTTTCGTCTCTTCCCCTTCGGTCCTCTTCGAGGGGATGGGTTTCATTTTTAACATGCGTCGGAGGGACAGAAGCTGCCTCTCCATCTTCTGTTCCTTGTCCCTTGCGGAGAAGGAATAGGCTATGTCCCTGGTCTCTCTGGACATGAGGACAATAACCTTCCCCGCGGAATGACGGCCGGTCCTGCCCCTTCTCTGTATCGTCCGGATCTCCGAGGGGATGGGTTCGTAGAATATCACGAGGTCCGCGCCGGGAATGTCGAGCCCTTCCTCTGCCACGGATGTTGCTATCAACACGTTGTGTGTACCTTCCCTGAACCCGTCCAGGAGCTCCCTCTGCTTTCGCTGGGTGAGGCCCTGGTCCTCGCCCCTGCTTGCCTGTCCAACAAACCTGATGGGTCTTATTCCTATATCGACATACTTTTCCAGTCTCTCAAGTACCTGGGAGGCCGTGTCCCTGTAATGGGTGAAGGCGATTATCCTTGATCCCGGGTCCTCCCGCAGCTTCTGTTTGACGAACCTCTCGAGGGCATCCACCTTGGGGGGGTTGTCCATCCTCAGTCCCGCGGCCATGTTGAGCGCTGTCCTGAAGAGTCCATCCGATACAACGCTCTTCGTCGCCTTCGAGCAGTCAGCCACCGAGGTCTCCTTCAACAGACGGTCCAGATACTGATACAGAGCCTCGGCACCCTGGGTCTCGGCCAGCTCCATGGCATGGGCAACCTTCATGGCCTGAGCCTGAAGGGAAATGGCCTGGAACAGAGGGCCGCTGTCCGGACCCCCCCTTGCGATCATCTCCCTTATCCTTCCCCCGGCA
This sequence comes from Thermoplasmatota archaeon, assembly GCA_016929175.1. Taxonomy (GTDB): domain Archaea; phylum Thermoplasmatota; class Penumbrarchaeia; order Penumbrarchaeales; family Penumbrarchaeaceae; genus JAFGLL01. The sequence goes on from JAFGJI010000037.1 coordinate 5,087, forward strand.
GCCAGCAGTTCCTTGACCGAAGGAACGGCACCCTTCCTGAGGACCCCCATCCTCTGGAGCCTGCTTGCACGTTCAAGGAACATGCGCTCAAGGACCGATATCAATGACCTCATGCCCTGGGATACCTCGACCTTGACCATCTGCACCTCCATATCCTGGATGTAGGGTTTCACATCGGGGTCCGAATCAACCCTGACCTCGATGTTCTCGATACCGAGTGCTGTGCAGACCTCATATATCCTGGAGATATCGTGGCCGGGGGACGCAGTTAGACCGAGGACCGATCCGAGCGGATGCTTCCGATAGAACATCTCTGCGGTGAAAACATATGGATAATCACCGACCGCTCTGTGGGCCTCGTCGAACACCATTGTCCGGTATCGAGAGATGTCCAGCTCCCCCGATATAATATCGTTCTTCACAACCTGCGGAGTTGATACCATGACCTGAAACCCTTCATAGGACTCCTTCCTTTTGGCCGGGGCAACCTCTCCCGTAAGCATACCGACGGAGACGCCCTCGAGATGGTCCTCGAGGAAGCGGCGGTGCTGCTCCACCAGCGGTTTTGTCGGAGCCAGCATCAGGACAGGCCCCTCCCCCTGGCTGATCCTCTCGGCTATGAATATCAGGGCGATCACGGTCTTTCCGAGCCCGGTGGGCAGGACAACCAGTGTCGGCTGGTTGAGGGCCTTGGCCGAGATCCTGACCTGGTAGTCCCTCTTCAGGATGGAGGTTTTCCTTATCAGCGGGTGCTCGAAATATCCGTCCACATCCGGGTTCACGGGCCTTCACCTGTCTTGATATTATATATATCATCTCGGGGAGAGGAGTGAATGTGCCTAACAATTCAGGAACAGGTAACATATCCCCCATCGTGCAATGGGGGAAGATGAAGGTTGATAACATGGTAAAAAGGAGCTGCATTGAACTTGCCATTGACTGTCCGGACGTCGCGTGTCCGAGGTGCGGAAAACCTTACCAGACCTGGATCTGGAAGGAAACACTGCTGTTCACCTGCCCCGAATGCGAGGAACTGGGCTTCAGTGTCGAAGGGATCCCGATAAACAAAGCCAATATTCCCGAGAATTCGTTCTTTTCCAATATAGAGATGCCCTGCGACGATGACCTGGACCCTGCCTGCTCCACGACCCGAAAGATGCTTTTCATAGACCATTATCAGGATCTGGATTTTCTCCTAAAGACCTTCCAGACCACCAGGCTAGGGAACAACTATTCGGATATGCAGAAGAGCCTTGGGACCGCCTACGAGATGATAATCGACAGGATCACTCTGTGACAGTGAAATGATACAATTCACGTAGGTCATTCACCGTATGTTATGGATTGCGTGAGGGCAGAATGATCCCCTCCCCGCTCCTTCCATCGACCTTCACCATAAGCGGCTCTCTGTACCTCGCCAATTTGACAACACCTTTCAGGTCAACCTCCGTCGCGTTCCTCAAACTGTCCCAATCGATCCTGTGCTTCCTGTTCCTGTGAGAAACAGTGAAATACGGCACACCAAGCGATGTGATGTTGTGGAAGAAATGGGTCCCGTGGGACGGGTCTATCATGAAATCGGGCATGGAGGTCTCCACCATCACCCTGGCTCCGGATATCTGATCCCACTGGACAGGTATTCCCAGGAACCTGTCCATCGTACCCCATCTTCCAGGTCCGATCAGGATGTAAGGCCTCCCTTCCAGCGATGCATTGGCCTGCTCGATCAGTGAAGCGGTCTCCACTGTCATTGTCTTATCGAAATTCCCGGGCTCCACGAACACCACATCGAATATCCTCTCGAGAATGCCGTTCCCTAGAGCCCTGTCCGTGTAGATCAACGCATCGTCCTTCTCTCCCTCGGCTATGAGCACCTGGCTTTTCTCCTTCAGGGTCACCAGAGGTCGTATCTGAACGATACTGAACCTTGCCCTTCCATTATCGTCGATGGTCCCTGCGAACTCTATCTCCACGGGCCTCCCCATCCCCTTTTGCCCCATATCCAATATCGTCCTGATGATATCGACAAGCGGCACCTTCTCATATTTCAGAATGCCCGCAAAAGAAATGACCCTGGGCCCCTGATGTCCAACCCCGTCGCGGAGCCTGTTATCATCAGGAACATAGGTGCTTGCCAGAAAGTCCAGAGTACCATCATTTTCGGCCTCTGCGATCGGAAGCGACTCGAGCGTTACATCCTCTCCATTCCTGAGATCGTAACCCTGGCCGCGTCCGAGGTCCAGCGAGAAGAAGTGGTCCTGGGAGTTCTTCAAGGCCTCCTCTGCTGTCGAGAAACCGGGGATGACATTCGGGTGCTCGGGTGAGAAATTCATGACCCTGCCGCCCTCGACGACTATGCGTCCCAGGCCCAAGGCGATGCTTACGATACCCTCTTCCCTTTTCAGAGGACCCATCGGATAGAAGTTGTGCGACTGTGCCACTCCGGAGAATTCGGGATAGAACCGCGTTCCGTGCCTCCTGCCCACGAGTTTCTGCAACACGATGGCCATCTTCTCCTCCTCTGGAAGATGGACCGTGGTCTGGATGTATGCCCTTGCAGCCTTGAAGAAGGTCGATGCGTAGACAAGCTTGATCGCCTGACACAGCTGCAGTAATCTCTCCTCATCCGAGTCCGAGCTGTTTGGAAGTATGTATGTGGAGTATATGCCTGCAAATGGCTGGTTCTGTGAATCCTCCAGCAATGAGGAGGACCTTACTGCTATCGGGACCCTGACATGGTCAAGGTAGTCCCTGAGCGAGGTGATAATATCCACTGGAAGGTCGAAGGACAGGAAGATATCCTTGATCTCCTCATCCGTAGACCCCTCCTTCAATCTCTGCTGGATACCGTTATCATGTACAAAATGATCGAAGGTATCGGTACCAATCACAAGGGTATCGGGTACGTATATCGGGCACCCCTTGAACCCCTTGCCGATACCGCTCTGGTGGAGAAGCGAGGAGAGGAAAGCGATACCTCTGCCCTTGCCCCCGAGAGAACCTGCCCCCAAACGTGTGAAGGAGCCTTCGAACTCGAAATGCTGCTTGTTGAAGTCGATGATCATCCCGAGCTGCTTTATCCTCTGAGATTCCTTTATCTCCCTGAGCAGGTAATTCCTTATCTCCTCATCGTTGGAGAAGTCGGACACTTTCTTCGGCTTCAGCTTCATGGCAAGTCCAATCTCCTGTCTTGCTATCAGCCATCGAGAGAACTTGTTCGCTCTCCCCGCAAGATTTATTGATTCCGCAGGGACCTCTTTCAGGAGCCTGGTCAATTCCGTCATGCTGTATGCCTGACCTACCTTGGTCCCGTCAGGCATCCTGAAGTTGAATGCTCCGAAACCAAGATGGTCATTGAAGAAATCCTTGATGTCCTGGATGATGGTCTCCGAGCCCTTGTCCAAAAAGGGGAGACCCATGGCCTCCGCTTTCACCCTGTGCTCGGGCTTACTAGATTGAAGGAGGATAGGCATGTCCCGTCCGACCTCGTAAGCAAGGGAGAACCCCGCTTCGGGTTCATCCTGCCCTTTCCTGGGAAACGAGATATCCGAGATCACACCCAGCATATAGTCGGCATACCTTCCAAGGACCTCTTCGGCTTCCTCGCAGTTCCTGGCAAGAAGGATCTTCGGTCTCGCCCTCTTCCTGAGCATCTTCTCATGCTCGTTGATCACCTCGCTCAGGAGGGATAGGGTCTGGGTCATTATCTCGGTATATATCAACGGGAGAAAGAAGGAATAGAACCGCGGATCGTTCTCTACCAAGAGTATGATCTTCACCCGACCGGTCCTGATATCGGCATCCAGGTTCTGTGAATCCTCGATCAGCTTCGTCATGGCCATGAGGAGCGTGGCGTCGCCGTTCCAGAAGAATATATGATCGTACATCAGTGGCGATATTCCGATCCTGTAGTGTTTGAGGTCACCGGCATCGTTGAGGAGCAGGATCACGGGCATCCCCGGCCGTATCTCCTTGGCCTTCCTGCAAAACTCATCGGGGTCCATATCCGATATCCTTGCCATGGTGATTACCATATCAAAGCGGTTGCTGCCAAGCTCGTTAAGTGCTTCCACTCCGGAGGAAACCCTTATCACCTGCGGAGGGAAGGGAAGGGCCAGCTCCTTGTATTCCTCGGATATCTGCTCGAATATCAGTCCGTCCTCCTCGAGTGTGAAAGCATCATAGAGGCTGGAGACCAGAAGGATCTTGGAGATCCTCTTTTTCATGAGATCGTAAAAATCATGGACCCCGGACCGGTAATCGGCATCGTAATCGATATCCTCCGGGGAGGTTCCCCCGTTACCGTCACCCATGAACATGAGTATATCTCGATGACTTAAAATCCTTCGCAATCGAGATGATCCATGGGAATCCCGAACCCTTCGTGCCTTAGCCAACATCTCAAATGAACGGTGTCGTTGCGCGGAATTAAGATACGAGCCCTCAATGATATTTTCCATTGTAAGGGAAGGCTTCCAAAAAATATTTATAGTATTGTGCACTGCACACTACTGTGAGGTCCACAATATTGGACCCCTAACAATACTGTGGGGCGAACAATAGCATGAACCTATCAACGGCAGGTGAGACAAAATGGCATTGATCGAGATCGAATCCCTTGACAAGGTCTACAAGACAGGCAAGCTGGAGTTCCAGGCCCTGAAGGATGTGGACCTCTGGATCGAGAAAGGAGAATTGACCGCTATCGTCGGACCTTCTGGTTCCGGAAAGTCGACGATACTGAACATGATCACAGGCATAGACCGCCCCACGAAGGGTTCGGTCGTGATCAACGGTGTCAGGATAGACACCATGTCCGAGGATAAACTTGCAAGATGGAGAGGAAAGAATATCGGCATAATCTTTCAGTTCTTCCAGCTCTTCCCGACATTAACCGCGCTCGAGAATGCGATACTTCCGATGGATTTCTCCAACGGCAGGTCGATAAGAGAGCGGGTGAGAATCGCCCGGAAGAACCTTGAACTGGTCGGACTCGGAGACAAGCTCCACCACCTTCCATCGGAACTTTCCGGCGGAGAGCAGCAGAGGGTTGCCATCGCCAGGGCTCTTGCAAACGACCCGGAGATAATCATAGGGGACGAACCAACGGGCAACCTTGACTCAAAGACGGCTGAAAGGATGTTCGAGCTTCTCAGGAGGTTGAACCAGGAAGGGAAGACCATCATCTTCGTGACCCACTCCAAGGAGCTTGCCCAGAGAGCATTGAGAAAGATCACGATCCTCGACGGGAGGGTAGCTGCGGCTGCCTGAAGGGGGTGTTCGAGATGACCGGGAAAAGGGCGTATTCCCTCGGTATGCTACTTGCATACCTTTCATTCCTGGCACTGTTCTCGACCACCTTCTTCATACAGGAGCTTATGAACGGGAGCTGGACAGACCAGCTCCTTCTGACGGAGTGATGTCAATGAAACCAACGCTTCTCAAGAAATCCCTGGGGGACCTCAGGAAAAGGAGATCAAGGACGATCTTCACGATCCTTACTATCGGATTGGGGATCGCCGCCCTGGGGATGTTCGCGGTAGTTCCGCTCTTCGACGATGCTATGTTCCAAGATATCAAGGAGACGAACATGTGGAACGTCAGGGCGGGTATGCAGAACGTCGATCTCGACAAAGAGGACATCAATGGACTGGAGTCACTTGATAACGTGGCGAGCGTGGAGCTTAAGCTCATATTCTTTACAAGGATATACATAGGAGAGAGAAGGAACGACGCCCTCTTCATCGGAATGGAGGATTTCAACAATATGAAGGTCGACAAGATCTCACTCGAGACCGGCTCGTATCCTGGCTACATGGAAGTGCTCACAGATTCCGGTAACTCCCGAAATGACCTTTTCAATGCGGGCACGGGAGATGATGTGAAGGTCATCAATGCAAATGGTTCCGTTGTCGATACGTATATCTCCGGAAAGGGCAGGACCCTAACATACGATCAATCGACCAACGGGATCGCCGTCTTCTTTGCGGATATCGAAACTGTCAGGACCCTTTCCAACACATCCGGTTACAACTCTCTATCAGTGGACCTGGTCGACGCATCCTCCGGTAAAATGGACAAAGCGGTCAAGGACATAAAGGCATATCTGGAAGAGAAAACGGAATTCGTGGCTTTCACTGATATGCCCGAGACCAGAAAGGACGGTACCTGGCCGGGTCAGGACAACTTTGCCGATATGGGCTCCTTCTTCTATGTCCTTACATTCATGACACTGTTCTGTTCCATCTTCCTGATCTCGAACACCATGCATACTATCATAAGCGAGCAGAAGAAGGAGATCGCCCAGATGAAGGCGGTCGGTGCGACCAGGCTTCAGGTTGCAGGATCGTACATGACAACATCGTTCATCATGGGTGCGGTGGGATCCATCATCGGAGCCTTCCTCGGCCTTTGGGTCGCCTACGGAATGGTCTGGTTCCTTGGAACGAGCTTCTACGGCATCGTTCCCGGTTTCTCGGTCTACTTCCCCGCGGTAATCCTGTCACTTGCAGTAGGGATCGGGATCACGCTCGTTGCAACGGTTCCGTCATTGTGGGGAGCCCTCAAGATGAACACCAGGGAGGGGCTTCAGGACGCGGGGATCAGTGCGAACTACGGCGGATCCTTTATCGACAGATTACTTCTGAGGTCGAATTGGCTCCCGAGGACCGCCCAGATGGGGCTCCGGAACGGAGCCAGGAAGAAGGGCAGGTCCGTCTCGACAATGCTCCAGGTTGCCCTGGCCGTATCCATGTTCCTTGGTATCGTGGCAACGGGGCACTCTTTGGCAGTTGCTGTTGCAGAGGAATACGACCATTTCCAGTTCGACATCATGACCCAGGGACAGATGGAAGGGGTAAAGCCCCTAACCGGATCCGTCGCCTACAATATCCGCAACATCGAAGGTGTCGCGGATGTCGAACCCTTCTTGGCAAGTTTCGGGTCCCTTGGACAGAGCGAGATATATCTCTTCGGTTACGAATATGACACCATAGCCTACGACTACGAAGGGACCATGTGGAAGGGACACTGGTACACCGAAGAACAGCAGGATGCTGGGGAAAGGGTCATCGTCGTCGGAAAGGCCATCGCGAGGGCCGAGGGCATCTCCCTTGGAGACCTTGTCGACATCAATACCGCAGCAGGCCCTGTCGATTTCAAGGTCATTGGGATCAACTCCGGACAGATGATGAACGGGATGATAGGATACGTCCCGATGCCAGTGGTCCAGGAGATTCTGATGGTCGATGATGTCGTATCGGGTTTCTCGATCATCACCGTGAGTGACGACCATGAACTGATAGACGGAGTGGCCAACGATGTCGAGGATGACCTGATGGCAAGGGGATACGTTGTCAGCAACAGCGTCCTCTACGTGATGAAGGAGAACAACATCAGGGCGAACCAGCAGGTCGTCAACCTGATGATCGCCGTTGGGACCATCATCGTTCTGATAACGATGATCGGCCTGATGTCGACCCTCACGATGAACATCATTGAAAGGACGAGGGAGATCGGCATGATGAGATGCCTGGGGTCACGGTCCTCTCATATACGCAGGATGTTCGGAACGGAAGGGTTCGCCCTTGCCCTGCTCGGGGGTCTTATAGGGATACCTCTCGGTTATGGTGTGACGCAGTTCCTGAACTGGATCATGTTGCACATCCTGAACCTCGAGATGGATGTTCTCTTCCCTGCGAGCTTCGTATTAATAGCACTGGGGGTCACCGTGGTCCTGACGCTGCTGATAATACAGTTCCCGCTGCACCGGGCAGCGAGGTTCAGACCGGGGGATGCTCTGAGATACCAGTGAGGGATCATGAGGAAAATACAGGTTGCCTCAGTCAATGTCACCTGCCCAAGGGGGGAGGCCCTGCGTGGCATCCCCCCGCTATTTTTTCCTTTATATCACCCCGTTCTTTCCTCTATGCCAGGGGTACTTTTACACCATTTCGTTTTCCACTTTAGTGCGCAAGTCGGAATCGGGGTTCGCTTTTACATTGATATTTTTAAAATAACCCTTGAGCGTTTTAAAAAAGTATCGAAAAATGATTTCTCATTTGCCTCTTCCGGGGGGTTTGCGGAATATATCATTCCTCATTAGGAGTAGGTCTTCGTCTATTCCAAATTGAATAAAAAAGGATACAAAGTCCAAGTATAAATAATATTAAAACCACAATTACCACTATTATTCTTGTTGTCATTTTTTTCTCATTATCTTCTTTTTCCCATTTAGTTGGATTATCAGGATATTCGTCCAATTTCAATCCAGTAGTGGAATCTTTTTCGCTCTTCCCCTCATTCCATCTATCCGGATATCCATCTCCATCTGTATCAATAGACGCAGCAGGATCCGTTGGGAAAGCATCTCCATTGTCACCAATACCATCATTGTCGGTATCATTCCATTCAAATGGATCTTTTGGAAATGTGTCACTATTATCTCCGATTCTATCTCCATCTGTATCGTTCCATTCTGAAGGATCCAAAGGAAAAACATCTCGATTATCCCCATATCCATCAGCATCAACATCTTTCCATTCGGAAGGGTCATTCGGGAAGAGGTCCTTGTTGTCGCCTATTCCGTCAAGGTCAGTATCGCCCCATTCCAAGGGGTCACGCGGAAAAGCATCTATCTTGTCTCCATAAGTATCACCATCTGTATCATAGTTTTTTGGATCTGTTTCATTTCTCCCAAGAAAACCGTCCATATCAAAGTCTTCTTCTATATCAAGTAGTCCATCATTATCGTCATCACTATCAATGATGTCGGGAATACCGTCACCATCTGTATCTTCAGGCAATGTATTATTAACAAAAACGACTACATAGTTCATAACGCTCGTTTTAAGTCGTGATCTTGCATAGATCGTATGAATACCATTTTCACATTGTGTAGTGTTCCAATAAAATGTCCAATATAACAAATTAGCGTTTACCCAATTATAATTTCCAAATAACGGTTCGTTTTGATTTAAAGTATCTATTTCGATGATGGCTCTGAATTCACTATGCAACTTAATAAAAGAGCCGGTAAAAATTACATTTATCATTATATTTCCCCTGATAACCGAATTATTTGATGGTGAGGTAATATTCACATCGAATCTTTTCAACCAACCATCTTTTTCAATAAAAGGGAAATCATCCACCCCATGATGAGGTAAATTTGTATCACCTATAGAATCACCATTCAA
>JAFGJI010000038.1 GCA_016929175.1 Thermoplasmatota archaeon
ACTTAACCATTTGTCTATGCACTTCCCCGGGATCGAATGTTGTTTTTCTCCAGTATACCCCTCATCCGGGACCCGTTCACTTCTGGAGTTTGTTGAGCTCCAAAAAAAGCTCCTGTTCGAGCTTGTCCGTTTCCTCTTCCAGTTCCGTGTCTCGTTCCGAATAGGGGTTCCTGGACAGATGAGGCGAGGTCACTCTCCCTTTGGAGGGACCGTCCTCCTCGAGGACTTCCTGCATATCTTTCATGGACCCACCCTTCGAAAGTGCCCCTTCCAGGACCTTTCTCACAAGTGAGACGGTGACAGGCTCTTTCATCAAGGTTGCATAGGCTGTCACCCGATTGAAGCCGCCCTCCAGTTCTCTGACGCTCGAATCCAGATAGAAGGCAAGATAATCAAGGACCTCCGGGGAAAGTGCGTATCCCTCGGAATGGGCATGGTTCACAAGGATCTGTCTTCTCCCCTCGAACGTCGGAACCTTCATGTCTATGATCAATCCACCCTCGAACCTGGACCGCAATCTTCCCTCGAGCTCCTTTATCTCTGATGGGGGTCTGTCTGAGCAAAGCACGATCTGTTTGCCGGAATTGTACAGATGATTGAACATGTGGAAGAACTCTGTCTGGGTCGCTTCCTTCCCGGAAAGCATCTGGATATCATCCACAAGGAGAACGTCTATATTCCGGTAACGGGACCGGAATCCGTCAAGGTCATCCCTCTCAAGGGCTTTTAGAAGCTCATCGGTGAACTTTTCCGTGGATGAGTACAGGAGGGTCTTTCTCGGGTCCATTTCCCTTACCTTGTTGGCTATCGCATGGAGGATATGCGTTTTTCCCACTCCCACATCACCGTAGATAAAGAGCGGGTTGTATTTTCGGCCTATTCCCGTGGCAACGGCTTCAGCCGCAAGAAAGGGGAAACGGTTGGCCTCATCAACGACGAAATTCTCGAAGGTCTTGTCCTCCAGTACCGGATTTGACATTGCAGGTATAATATCCAAACGGGTGTCGCCCTTCCCTGACGGTCCCGGATGTCCTAATTTACCGGTGGAGGATAGATCCTTGGACATCATCTTCTCCATTGTGATCTGCTGCCTCTCCGCCATTCCCGCGAAGTCCTCCTGCATCCGGGAAAACCTGTTCTCCATTTCCCTGATCTTCCTCTCCTGGTCCAGGTTCAACTGCCTCTCCCTTTCCAGCTCCCTTAAAAGCTCGTCATACTTCCCGATCGCAGAGGACCCTGCAGTATGTGCTTTTTCGGGGACATCTGGAACGGTATTCCCCTTCTTCTTGCCTTTACGGCCTTTCTTGAACCAATCGAAAAGACCCATGGTGCATCCCTTTACCGAACTTCTGCGGATAAAGTTTTTGTAAAAATAACATTAGTTGGGTTTTTTATATGTTTCCTCAAAAATCGTCGATCTCAAGAAAAACCAAACCCTGTCCAAGTTGTTCATCTCGATATGATATCCATGTATTGACCGGTGATGCCTGTCAGAACATGCACCGGTCCAACAATATCGGCAGCTGACCTGCATCCGGCAAGGAAGAGGCCTATCCTTATCTCATCTATTATGTATAAGATCTCTTTACGCAATTCCTCATATCCACCCGATGCTGCCCGCAGAAGAGGCAGGGCCATTCCTCCAATGTCCGCACCCAGTGATATCGCCTTGACAACATCCTGGCCATTCCTCAGGCCTCCCGTTGCGATAAGCGGAAGCCCGACATTCGCCAGTTTGATCGAGACCGGGGTCGGTATTCCCCAATCCCAGTATGTTTTACCGATCCTCTGCGATCTGCCCGAGCCATCAGCAACCCTGTAGGACTCCACGGCAGAAAATGAGGTCCCGGATGCTCCACCCACATCTATTGCGGTCACCCCGGCTTCCTTGAGGCACAGGGCGGCTTCACGGGATATGCCTGCCCCTGTCTCCTTGGCAACGATCTTCACTTCATCGGTCAATTCATTGATATTTTCCAGAAGGCCTGACACGTTTGTCTCCCCTTCGGGCTGGACGACCTCCTGGAGATAGTTGAGGTGTATGCAGACCGCATCTCCGTCTATCATGTCAAGTGCTCTCTTGACGTCCTTCAGAGAATACCCCTGGACCTTATCCCTTCGGCCGGATGTGAACTGCGGGGCCCCAAGGTTCCCAAGGACAAGAGGAATGTCAAATTCCCTTACAACAGAGTAGGACCCTATCTTGGAAGGGTCCTCAAGACCTGCCCTCTGGGACCCTATTCCGAAACCGATACCGAACTCCTCCGCTGCACGGGCCAGGAGACTGTTGTATTCCATCGCTTTGTCGCTGCCTCCGGTCATGGCCGATATCATCAGCGGGGCGGACAGTTTTTTCCCGAGGAAATTCGTGGTCAGATCGACATCATCCAGATCGCACGAGGGCACTGCCTGATGCAATAAATGCACATCGTCCCAGTGATCATGCGAAACCCTCGTCCTTTCCTTTAGACAGATCTCGATATGATCGTTCTTTCGTCGGTCTATGGTCATTCCCGATCCACCATCCTTGTTTTGCAGGTACCTTCGATACATTCCTTTTTTCCCTCGAACGCTCTGAAAAGTGTTCCCGCCCCTTCACCGGAAAGGACCGGTCCAAGTGATCTCTCCAGAGGCCCTCCCGCCAACCATACGTTGCATCCGAGTGCGGCGATCCTGTGACAGGACCTGACCTTTCCGAGTATGCCCCCGGTCGCATCGCGCTGCCCGTTGATGTTGTATGACTGGTCTTTCCATGTCTGGAAGTCCGTGTGATATTCATCCGGCCCTATCTCATCGATAAGCTCCTGCTCCTTTTTCCCGAAGTTCCTGTAAAAACCGTTCAGGTCAAAACACATTATGGCCGTATCCGTTACGGGCAGCTTTCCTTCCCTCCCTTTTCTTACGAGTTCCACCATCATGTCATCACCCGAAACCACCGACCAATGTCCGTCAATGTCGGGAACCAGGTCACCTCTCAACAACGGAACACATCCGCTTTTCAGGATATCGAGGATGGAACCTGTCTCGAAGGATGCTATGGACCTCCCCGACAACCTGATGATATCCGAAGGGGAGACCGAGACAGCGGGTACTCCGTTCTCACCCAGGATCCTCACAATGGTCTCTGTCAGCTGAAGCATCCTCCACTTGACCTCCCATATCTTCCTTTGCTCGGTCCCCCTGATCGCTCCCGCCTCCCATCTTTTCATGGTCCTGTGGCCGTGTGTTCCACCCCCGTGAACGAGGATGATCCCATC
>JAFGJI010000291.1 GCA_016929175.1 Thermoplasmatota archaeon
ATTCAGATATACTCACGTTCTCAAAAATGAGAAAAAGGTTCGATCTACACCCGGATGAGCTGATCAGGGAGAAGATCTTCAACCACCAGCAGGTGTTCCCGTTCAGATACCATACATTGAAATCGAACCTTGTGGACAAAAAGTTGCCCGGGATCAAGAGATACATCAACTGGGTAGAACGGTCTCTTCCGGACAGCATGTTCCTTTCCGGACCAAGAGCTTCAACGACCATGATGGATACGGGGCTCTCGGCCGTGAGGAGAGAAGACCCCGTCACCGAACTCTGCAGGCTCTCTCTTCTCAGGATGTCGAACAGGAGGTCCGCACATGATTCCATAGAATCATTTTTTCTAATAAACGACGACTCCACTGTCTGCACGGAACTCCCCGTATTTCTGAACCCCGGAGAGGGAAAGGACCTCGGGCTCAGGAAACCTCTTACCGGTCATATCGACATGGTCCAGGTCCAGGATGACAGGGTCCGGATACTGGATTACAAACCAAACCTGAACCATCCGGAGAACTTCGCTTCCCAGCTCTCCATTTACAGAAGATGCCTAACGAAGAGGACATCGATCCCCGAAGCGCAGATATCGATCATGGTGTTCAATGAACACGGATCGATCGAGTTCGTCTGAGCCTGTCCTCGGACCATTACCCGCGGTCATTGGGCGTAGCTATTCCTCTTCATCCTTCGATCTCCCAATTTCCCTGAAAAAGGGCAGCATCGATCCATCAACGAGATTGTATACAATAAAACCGGCATCGGAGAGCTTCTTCACCTTAATTTCATCGATCGTTATTGTTCTATCCACGGGAGGCACACCCAATTCCGCTATGAGTATACCTCCGGCCCCGGACCTTTCGTACCTCCTCGAAGTGAAGATGGTGGCCATTCTGCCACCGTAGATCGAGTATCCGTTCAGTTGGGACTGGTGCCCTCTAACGAATACGGTGCATTCTGCTTTCTCCATGAATTTTGAGAACTCCTTCTCGTCGTAGTTCGAGAAATCGCTGATCATCCCTCTGTAATAGCCTGTTTCAAAAGGGTCCCCCCATGTCGTCTGCAGGATGGCATCGTGGTTCTCCCTCTTTATGTCCCTGAGGTCGCCCTTGAACAACCAGGGGAACCCTGCATGGGAGGCGAAGAGGCCGTTCTTGGTTTTTACCATGATCGGAAGATGGGTGAAGAGCTCACGGACCATTGTCATGATCCTATCCTCGTTCTCCTCCCCGTACATCTCCCTGATCTCAACGGGAAGCTCATGGGGGAAGAACGGCTCGAGATCATAGCATTCGTGGTTCCCACGGAGGAGGAAAACGGAATCTGGGTAGGCAGTTTTTAACGAGAGCAGATAGAGCAAGGTGAGGAGTCCTCCGTAAGGGTCATCATCGGGGGGGCGGTCGATGATGTCCCCGAGGAAGAGGAGCTTCACATCCGTCCTTCCCTTCTCCCCATCGAACCTCTTCAGGAAATGGGAGACCACCTTCCCTGCAGTTAGGAGGTCTCCGTGGATGTCCCCCGCGATGATCAGCTCGACAGGTCTTTCCGTCGGTCCTATCTCAATGAAAGGGAACTCATTTCTGTCCTTGTAGAGCTGAATGGCCGATGCAAGGAACCCCCTCACCTCGTCCGGGTCGCTCATTCTTTCCATCATCGGTCGGGGATCGAATGCCTTTCTTTTGGCCAACCATGGCCGGTCCATGGGATGTATTGTGATCATGAGGTAAAATAGCTGTTGTTATCGGATAGAGCGGATCGATATGTACGAGGATCGCGATAAACCTGACAGCTGGCTCCATACTTTTGTGTAACATCTACACAAAATAATTAATACTGTAAAGGACAACGGGAATTAATTCGAACCAGGTGTTGATATTATATGAAAATTCTTCTGGTATATCCAAAGTATCCACTTACGTTCTGGAGCTTCAAATATGCGGTTAAGTTCATATCAAAGAAGGCTTCCTTTCCCCCACTGGGTCTGCTCACCGTCGCCTCCCTTCTCCCTCCCGAATTCGAATGCAGGCTCGTGGATATGAACGTCCGAAGGCTTCGAGATGAGGACATAAAATGGGCCGACATGGTCTTCATCAGCGCCATGGAGATCCAGAAGGAAAGCGTGAAGGAGGTGGCCGAGAGGTGCCATCATTTTAACAAGAAGATCGTCGCTGGAGGTCCGCTCTTCACCACCCAGCCCTACTCGATAAAGGGTATCGACCACCTTGTCCTGGACGAGGGCGAGACGACGCTTCCAATGTTCCTCGATGACCTGTCAAAAGGTACCCTGAAAAGGTTATACACTTCCAAGATCAGACCGGACATAAGCAACATGCCTCTTCCGAAGTGGTCCCTGATCGAGAGGAAGAAATACGCCACCATGCTTCTTCAGTATTCCAGAGGATGCCCCTTTAACTGTGAATTCTGCGATATAGCCTATCTCAACGGGAGGATCCCCAGGACGAAATCCCCGGATCAGGTAATAAGGGAGCTTCAGAACCTCCACGACATGGGCTGGAGGGGCTCCATCTTCTTCGTAGATGACAATTTCATCGGGAACATCAGGGAAGTGAAGAAGATGCTTCCGCACCTCATTGAATGGCAGAGGGAGCACAATTATCCTTTTTCATTTCTCACCGAGGCTAGCGTCAACATGGCCCAGGACATAGAACTTCTGGAGCTCATGTCCGGGGCGAACTTCAACAAGGTCTTTCTAGGTATAGAGACCCCGAACATGGAAAGCCTCAAGGAATGCCACAAGTATCAGAACGTCGGCATGGACATGGTCGCTGCCGTAAGGACGATCCAGAATTACGGTATGGAAGTGATGGGGGGTTTCATCGTCGGGTTCGACAGCGATAAGGAGAACATCTTCGAGAATCAGATCGAATTCATACAGAGAACGGGGATTGTCACCGCAATGGTTGGCCTGCTGAACGCAATACCTGAGACACCGCTCTGGGAGAGACTTGAACGTGAAGGGAGGCTTCAGGGAGAGGCAACGGGGTCAAATACCGACGGGACCATCAATTTCATCCCGAAAATGGACAAAGAGGAGCTCATGATAGGATACAGAAAGATCATCACAACGATCTATTCGTACAGGGAGTACTATAAAAGGATAGACACTTTCCTCAGGAATTACAGGCCCACATACCGATCGAAGCTGAAGATCGTGGATATCAAAGCATTCCTCAGAAGCCTCTGGAAGATCGGGATCCTTTCGGGGGCCCGTTTCCATTACTGGAAGCTCCTTGTAAAGACCATGCTCCTCAGAAGAAAGGCACTTCCCCAGGCCATAGAGATGGCGATCATAGGGCTGCATTTCCACAGGGTTGCCAGGACACTGGAAAAAAGCAACCCCTCCTGGTAAGGAGAGCCCATTATTCTATTTTGATTATTCCCTGTTCATAGAGAAAACTTATCAGCTTATTATGATCTATGTAAGTGTGTCCGATCATTCCGAGGTCCGAAGCTTTTTTTGCATATTCCTCGATGTCGTCGATGTAGATACATTCTTCGGGCCTCAGACCGAGCTTCCCCAGACAGTCCAGGTATATCCTGTCATCGGGTTTCTTGACACCCACGATGTAGGAAAACGCAACGGCATCGAACAGGGGATATACTACCACGAGCTCGATCGCGTGCTCGTGGTGCCACTCATTGGTATTTGAAAGCAGGCCCAATTTGTATCTTCCTTTCAATTTCCGGATGAGCTCGATATTTTCCGGTATCGGTATGAATATATTGGTATAGGCTTCCCTGAACCTATCGATGTCCAGATCCAGAAGGCAGAGCTCCTTCACTCGTTCATAGAAAAAAGATGAAGTGATCCGACCCTCCTCGTATCTTTGGGTGAGCGTACCTTCAACATAGACCTTCCGGTGGATCTCTTCAGCGGAAAAGGGAGAGCTCTCTGATATCCGTTGGCAGAATCTCATATTATCGAAAGAGCAGATCACGTTCCCGAAATCGAATATGATCGCTTTTATGACCGATGGTAATAATGAGAGATCTCCATTATAGGAATGTTCCTCCCCGATCATTCTCATATCTCCGATCATTCAAATTTCATTCCATGAAGATGGCCGGTTTCAAGGGAGCGGACGCTTTCGATTTCCCCGCAGGGTCTTCCTTCTTATCATCGTCCTCCGAGAACACACTCACCTCGCATCCGAGCTCGGATGACAGGAAATCTCCGACACTCCCAAGAACGACACTCTCGTTGCTCATTCTGCCAAAACGGTCTTTTTCCTCGCTGCCCATTCTTACAACATCCTTGGACAGCTTACCCACCATCTTCGGGATCACCGCCCTGTGCTCCGAAAGCTCCGGGTCGGATATCAGCTTCTTTATCACGTCACCGGGGTTCAGCCTCCCGTCGCCCTCTTCGACCATGGCGAACATGGTCTTCAGCACCTTCCACTTCCAGTCGGATGCGGTGTACAGGATGACCCTCTTCGGATCCTGGATCCCCGTCATCTTCTGTATGCTGCGAAGATCATCGAGCAGCGTTGACACGTACTCTTCAATGTTGAGGGAGATGGGATCGATACGACCTTCGTCGTATTCCGGCCAGGGAGCGTTGGATACTAATCCCTCCTTTCCCATGAGCTCCCATATCTCCTCGGCAAGGTGCGGGGTGAACGGCTGGAGCATCCTCGCCCAGATATCCATCGTCTCCTTCAAGACCTCACTGTTCGACCCGCCCCGTTTGAGATACCACCTGATATCGCCGGGGACCGTGAAGTACACGATGTTGGAGGCCTCCCTGAGCTTTCCCGCCTCGAGGAATTCCGATGTCTCCCTGATGCGAAGCTGCATCATGGAGGTCATCCAGGGGTCGACCGTGGTCTTTTCCACCAATCCGATGTTTTGGAGCTCCTCCACCTGATCGTAGATCCTCTTGATCCTTGCCCTGTAATGCGATACGGTCTCCTCCACCCACTCCACGTCCATGCTGGTTGAGCCGACATGGCAGTAGTACAGCCTCATCGCATCGACACCGTATTTCAAGATCGCCTCCGGTATTGGCTCCGCCCCCCCCTTGGTCTTCGATATCTTGTCCCCTCCTGACATCGTCACCCACCAGTGGACGAATATGCCTCTTGGCCAGTGTTCTTTGTTCAGCAGTGCCACATGGTTCATCAGGAACACCGGGAAGTGTACGGTCTTGTGCTCCTTCCCGCTGAGATTGACATCAAGTGGATACCAGTAGAGAAAATCCTTCCTGATCCTTTCGAAAAGCTCCCTCTTTTCGGGTTCCAGATCCGAAGTGTCGCCCTGGCCCAGGAACACCTCGTCGAAGAAGAGGTCGTCCATCCACTCGAGCTTCAGTGAGCCCTCGTTGAGGTACTTCGACACGATATAGTAGGCCGGGTACAGGGTGGAATCCGATATGGGCTCTATTATCCATCCCTTCTTGTAGGGGAACTCGGTGCCGAGCCATGACCCTTTCCTGATGCATGCCCGGTCCCCGAACCATTCGAGCACAGAAGGCATCTCCCTCTTGTAATCCTCCGGCTGGATGTTCATCTCCTGGGACCATTCCCTGGAATTCCTGGTTAACTCCTCATCGGAGTAACGTATGAACCACTGATCAGGTATCCTCTTCACCACAACATCGTCCCCGGACCTGCAGACCACCGGTTCAGAGAACTCGTAGAACACATCGGCGAGCCCCATGTTGATGAAGTCCTCGCGGAGAGCATCCTTGGCCTGGGAGACCCTGAGACCTGCATAGTCCTGGCAGTTTCCCATGAGTATGCCCGAGTGGAACTCATCCTTGTAGATCGCCTTGGTGGCATCATCCAATTTCTCCTCCTCGTCCTGGGACCCTATTCCCATCTTCAAACATAATTTCCCGGCGGGGTCCTCGGTGAACTCTTTCCCTGCCTGGATAAGTGTGATGGGTGTCAGGGAGAGGATCTCCTTGACATCGACAGCGAACGGGTTCTCCCCTGACCCCACCTCCTTCTGGACATCTTTCAGAGCAACCCAGTCGAAAGGTGCATGTGCGGGTACCGACATGACCACCCCGGTGGCCACC
>JAFGJI010000292.1 GCA_016929175.1 Thermoplasmatota archaeon
CACGGAGTCCTCAGGATGTCCGGGTCTCGAGACCATCGGGCCGATCCCCTCGATATCTATCTCCACCACCCTGTCGTAAAGGGCGTCATCGTCCGCCTTTATGTTATCTGCACCACCCGATCCCAGCTCGTTCATCACCGCCGCGTTTGGGGGTATCATGATGATGATCCCCCCCATCTCGGTACACATGGAGGCGATGGTTATCCTCCCCGCCAGTCCGAGACCGTCAACGTACTCGCCGTACAGTTCCGCAGAGTAACCGAGCAGCCCGTTGGCCCCGAGGACCTGAAGCATCCTCAACGCAACGTCCTTTGCAGTAGCTTCGGATGACGGCATACCCTCAAGATCGATCCTCATCGAACGGGGAACCTTGAACCATACCTTTCCGCCGGAGAACGCGGCGGCTATGTCAACATCACCCATCCCCTGACCGAAAGCTCCTATCGCCCCCATGATGTTGGCATGTGAATCCGTGGACACGAACGTATCCCCGGGTCTCACAAGACCCTCTTCTATGGCGATATGTGTACCTATCCCCTTATCGATGTCGAATAACTTGATCCCATGGTCCCTTGCGAACTGTCTGCAGAACTGCTGATTGGCGGCGTATTTCTGATCGGAGCCCCCCGGGTTGCAGTCGAAGGTGAAGAACGTCCGGGACGGGTCATCCACGGAGAGACCGTTGTCGAGAAGGTTCTTCACGACGTTCGCACCTCCAAAATCCCTGGCGACCCTGACATCTATGGAAACGTCAACGATCTCTCCCGGCCTCACATCCTTCCCCGACCTCGAGGAGATGATCTTTTCAATGATCGTTCTGCCCATTTCCATCCCTCACTCTATTAAAAGGCCCTTGCTCTTCTGGACCAGCGGATCGAACGTGGCGAAATCCGCCTGATGGATGAGTATCGTCTCGACCACCTGGGGCCTCCCTTCCCCCTCCTTGGCATGACAGGCGATCATGTTGAGATATTCATCCGGGAGGCCTGCCTCCGCGGCTATCACCGTTCCGGAAATGGGGTGCCTCATACATTTCCCGCTCCTGCTTTTCCTGTATCCCCCCGCCCCATCCGGCTCGATCTCGAGAAGCTTTCCAACGTCATGGAGCAGGCCCCCGGCTATCAAACGGTCCATATCCACCGAGTAGGGCATTTTCCCGTAAGCCTTCACCTGGGCAAGGGCCAGACCTCTTGCCCCCTCGGTCACTGCTATCGTATGCTCCACGAAATTAACGCCGTGCGTCTCCGTGAGCAGGGTGAAGGGCATTTTCAGGAGGTCGTCAAGGCTCTTCCAGCCTCCTCTGGTGCATCCCAGTTGCCAAGCCTTTACCACCATGTCCCTGATGCCATCATCCCTGATCATATCCAGCTGTTCCTTGAATAGGGCAGAAATATCATTCTCGGTAATCATTGTTCCATCTCCCGGGAACCGATCCTATTGATGGTCCCTCGTTAGTGCCCGGTGGTTATTTATGAGTTTGCCGGGGCTCCATACATCCCTAATTATATGGAAAGTTGGACATAGTTACACCCGTGCGGATTATTTGAAATGATACCAGACCAGTAATGTTTAAGAACCTTGAAGGGAGGTCCTGACACACCAAAGGAAGTGGAGTGGTCGAACCCCGATACGACCAAGGATATGAGTGCGTTGTTGACCGGAAGACACCGCTTGTGAATGCGGTCGCTTCCGGTGGGCCCCCTGTCACAAGGGGGCCCGATATTTCCTTCATGTTCTGCAGGTAAAGTAATAAAACGTCAAAATGTGATACTCGGACCATGGGCGTTGGCGTGAGAGGTCTATTGGTCCTCGTGACATTATCGGTCCTGGTGCTATCGTTCCCCTTCGGGGAAGGGGGGGATTCCCGGGACGGAGAAGACTGGTCCTATCATAGTTCCCTCGAGATCTCGCATTCTCTGAGGGAACTCTCGCTTTTGCATGAAGAGGCAGAATATACAACTGCACAGGATCTCCTTGGGACAAGGACCATCGATGGTGGAAAAGAGATCCCGATCCTCTTCATAGGGAACCGCTCTGACAAGAACAGACCGTGGATAATGCTTGTAGGGGCCCACCACGGAGACGAGCCCGATTCTGCCGAGGCCGTCCTGGCCTTCGCACACTATGTTCTGGGCCCCGGACAGGACAGTGTTCTCCCTTACCGGATCCAGGACAGGATCAATATGGCCGTACTCCCGGTGGTGAACCCCTACGGTCTGGACCAATATTCCAGGTACGACGAGAACGGGGAAGACCCCAACAGGGACTACCCCTTCGAAGCAGAGAGCATCACGCCGCACACAGACGGTGTCCCTCTCACAACAGCGGGAGCGCACGCTGTGCATTCCCTGGCTCGAATGTACCCGTTCTCGATAGCGCTGTCGTTCCATACAGGCTCCGAGGGTATATTCACACCATGGGGTGCGGAAAACGTTAACAACCTCACTCCGGACCGGAACATGTTCGGAGATCTCGGAAGTGTTCTTTCCAGGGCATCCGGGAAGAGGCTAAACCACGGACCTGCCAACGACTACGGGTCACTGGGTTATCTCAGGGGGGCCTTCGACGATCACCTTTACGGGTCCACATTCTACAGCCAGCATCTGCCATCCGGAGAATTCGTCCTTCCCTGGTCCACCGCCACTGCGACGGTGGAGCTTATCAGCTCCAAAACGAAGGATGAGAGCAGGCTGGGGAACCTGGACGGGGTCTTCGACATCGGAGGCCCCGACGATGGCATCATCCCCATGGGCGTCAGGATGTGCCTTGCGGCCTGCGAGCTTGTCTACCCTTCCATGGATGGAGGGGTCCGGAAGGCCGACGGCAACTGCCTTGTTAACCTCTCGTTCTCGGGCGCATCCTCCATGTCCGTTACGGAGTTCGTGCTCCGATCGGGCGACGTTCGGATGGATGGTCTCGAGCTCGAGGTGGATGCTCACCTTATACTACCTCAGTATCAAATATCGGGTGAGTTCGCGCTCCCCGATCCGGAGCCGGAATACATCGCGGACATCACCATCTCTTTCGATCCGACCTGGGGGGAGCCGGCTCCGGGAAGCGATCCGGAAATAGCTCCCCAATCGGTCCTGTCGCTCACCCGGAGGGACCCGAACATGGAGCTTCACTTCGTCCTCGAAGGTGAGCGCCCGCTTCCCGGGCCGGGAGAGACGTTGAGGATCGTTGATATCCATCCTTCCGTCCAGGAAGCCGGAAGGAATGCCACGATGATCATCGACATTCCCCCCTCCCTTGGAACCCCCCTCTACATGGCCATCAGTGCAGCGGTCGACTGGAACGTGGAGACCACCTTCATCCCCGGGGCTCTCGTGTCATGCAACATTTCTTCATACCAGTTCTTCACTCCTCTTCTTGAAGGAGATGCTCTGGTGGAAGCTGCCCTCATTACCGATAGGGGCAATTTCAGCGCGAGCTCCAGGATGAGGCTCTATCCGTATGTCAGGATAATGAACGTCCTCAGGGTGGCCGGTGCAACGGACATGTTCAGGGCATACATCGGTGTGGACGGGGCCATATCTCCGACGACCGTATTCTACGGCCTCTCAAGGGACCCTGACATTGATTGGTTGGAAGAGGATTGGGTGCTTCCCCCGAAGGGTATCGTGGCCCCGGGATACGGCCCGATCAACATCGATCTGGACCTCTCGAAGGTTGGCGGGTCCGTCTGGCTTCGGGTCTGCTGCTTCCCCGGATCGGTGGATACATCCCAGCTTATCCATGTTGAGAACGAAATGATCGTCACACCCCCTTACGGAAGGGTTGGCGGGGAAATGCTCACGATCGGACCTTCCCTGATCCATATGAGATGGAACGGCCTTCTGGAGGTCACACCCTCTCTCTACCATGTCACCTACACGGTAGAACTTCACAGCGTTCTCCGGAACACCACCGAGACGCAGGAGCTGATATGGCAGCCCCTGGACCATATGTCAGATGATGACAGAAAGGAGCTGCTCTCCCGGGCCATCAGCGCCGGGATGACCGCTGATGAAGTAACCGGGGGGTGGATCGGATACCGGGCCGCACCCGAAGAGGATGGAACCTACGTTATCCGGCCCCGTATCACCGGGAGGGCAAGGATACAGGGCCTTGAACCCGTTGAATTCGAGATCGAACCCGAGGTCAGCATCTCGTTCGTTATCGGAAGTGAGGAGGAGGATGAGGAAAAAAACAGCGAATTTCCCCTTGACCTCGTCATACTCATTCTCATCCTCATACTGGGGGTTTTCATACTATCGGTCCTGAGAAAGGATGCCCACATGGTCAAAGAAAATGAGGAGGGGGCTCTCTCGTGCGGTAAGGATCAACACAACGGAATGCGCCGCGACAGGGCTCCGACCTCGAGAGCAAGGACCTATTGGGAGGCTCCCCCTCCATGGTACGGGGGCGGGTTCAAGTAGTTGAAAATTTCTTCGGTTGTGATAACATGGTCCGGATATCACCCTCGCTGCTCTCGGCCGACCCCCTGGACATGCGGTCCGATATAGACCGCGCACTGGGAGCCGGGATAGACATGCTCCATGTGGATGTCATGGACGGTCACTTCGTTCCGAACATCACCTTCGGCCTACCACTGGTCAAAGCACTGGCCGGTAACGTGGATGCCGAGATCGATGTGCATCTCATGATATCGGACCCCGACAGGTATGCGCCCCTTTTCGCCGAGGCGGGTTCTGACATCGTAACGGTGCATGTCGAGGCATCACATCACCTTGACAGGCTCCTTTCATCCATCCGCAAGGGCGGGGCCAGATGCGGGATCACCCTCAACCCCGGGACCTCTCTCGAGACACTTGAAGGAGTGCTCGACAGCGTGGACATGGTCCTGATAATGTCGGTGGAACCCGGCTTCGGCGGTCAATCCTTCATACCTGGCTCGGTGGAGCGGATACGACGGCTCGTCCTGATGATGGAGGAAATGGGAATAAGTGTCCCCATTGAGATAGACGGAGGCATAACACCGATCACGGTTCCTGATGTGGTAGAGGCCGGGGCCGATATTGTCGTTGCCGGTTCCGCGGTATTTTCAGCGAACGGAAGGGATATAGAGAAAAATATCGGGGCTCTACGGGAAGGGATCAGGCTAGGTCTAGACCGTAGGAGCTGAACAGAAGTGCACATAGACCGGTCGCCTCGGTCTCCGATACGATCCTGCCCCGGGTTCCATCTATCACCGAGATGTAGATCTTCATGGGATCCGAGGGATCAAGAACATGGCATATGAACAGGTCCTTGCCGTATTCCCTTTCCATACCCAGCACATTGTATAGAAGGGTCGAGAATGGAGAGGGGCCGCTGTTCCCGCGGTTCACGATGTCGATGACCGATCCGGGGGCGTACTGCCGGGACATCATGTATCGGTCCGAGTATTTGGAGGTTGAAAGCAACTCCTCGAAATCGGAGAGGGAGATCAAGTTCCTGGAGGGATCCGGACGGGTCGTCAGGAAATGCTCATTCTCAGAGAGCAGCGTCATTTTCCTGCGGTCCATGAAGGAGGATCCTCCCGTCTGGGTCAGGACCGAAAATGAAAGAGCAGGCACCTCCTCTCCGGTCTCCGGACCGCACAGGGTAACGTTCCATACGCGGGAACCGGTCAGACCGGTCTCGTTCCGAAAGTAGACCGAACGGAACATGGTAACGTTCACTTCACCAAACCTCTCTATAAAACCACCAATGAGGGCACTCTCCTCCCTTGCGAACTGCAGACATTCCCTCGGGGTCGAGACGAAGGAGCTTTCACCGCTTCCGTCGGCAACGACCATGCCGTCCAGACCGCCGACCGGGAGGGTCTCCTGGCCGTCATCGTCCTTCAGGAACAACCACTGGACAACGCTCCCGGACCCTGCATGAAAGAATACGGTCTTCTCGGAAAGGACCAGGTCCACATGCGTAGTTCCCCCGCTGGTAATGTAGGACCCGCTCACGGCAAGTTCGATGGAACCAGGGTAAGGGCTCCTCTCGGAGAAAATTATATTGTAACTTATGGAGAAATCCTCTCCTGCGGGTCCCTCCATGAGGATACGTGCGCACATTGCATCCTTGTCTTCGAGTATCTCGGCCACGCTCCATTCAAGGCTGGAGGTCGGAAGGAGGACGCCGACCTCATCCAGGGATATATATCCGCTGAACTTCCCCGATGAATCCTTATGGAATGTCCTGTCGGCGGGGACCAGAGACCTCCACAGGATGTCCTCCCATGATGCATTGGTCTCGGGAATGGACACCGTCACCTCGGAGTTCTGCGGTGTCGATCCCATGAATCCCCATGTCCGAAGGACGGACCTTCTGACCTCCGATATCCTTCCCGAGCCGCTGTCCAGGGACAATTGCCGGCTCCTCGAGATGTCTCCTGCCAATTTTAGCTCCCCGGTCTCCGTCGAATTGTAGGTCATGTCCTGGGTACCCTTCATGTCCCAGAGGCTCGCATCCTCCATGATCGTCCTTGTCAATGTACCTGCCTGTGAAAGCGAACCGGATACTAGCTCTCCATCATCGCCTGACCATTCGACCTCCACTGTCATGTTGAATGAGGTCGCATAGACATCCCCGGACCTCGATAAAGGTAGGATCACCATCAGACTGTCCGATATTTCGTCATCCGTATCACCGATGATCCTTTTCAGGTCGTACGGCACGCCGTTGTAGAAGATACCTGCCCCTATATTGAGCGCAATTGCGGATGCGAGCAGCACATATATCATCTTTCTGAGCAAGCAACAACCTCTTTTTTTACCCGTCAACCGAAAATTGATGCCAGTGCCGACCCCTCGACTGCCATCACATACAAAAGCTGGCCGGTGTTCGTGTCCACGGACGAGGTGAAGGTGGACCCTCCGCTCCAGACCTGCTCCTTCTGCAGGCTCCAGGCATTGTCGGATGTGGGCGTCTGTATACCGGTCAGCTGCTGCATCAGAACGAGGCCCTGAGCGTTCTGCTCGTTGAAGCCCACGATGCTGTAGGCGTACCATACATCATCAACAAGCTGATTGCCTTCGAAGACCTCCGATTTTACATCATCATCGATGCGGAAGATCCTCTCCGAATCCGTGAGTGTGGTCATCTTGGTGTTAAGATCGATGTTGTCCCCGTTGACCCCGCCTCTTCTTCGTCCGAAATGGTCTTGACCTTCATCACCGGCGATGAACGTGGATATCTTGATGTCCCCCGTTATTGGTTCATCGTATGACCTTGCCACGAGGATCGTGTACCTCCACTCGGGCCATTCATCGTTCTCCTCGCGATAATCCCACATCTCGCTTCCTTTGTAAACGTAGGAGAAAGTGAGATTCCACCAGTAGGTGCGGTTCCTCTCGAAACGGTCCTCGTAGGACTTGTTCCACACGGCGCTTTCGGCAACGACCAGTCCCTTGCTGTCATATTCTTCCAGGAAATCCCGGAGCTCCTGTGAATTGTCAATTGCGTGGTCCACGGCCTCGTTGAGTGAAAAGGCCCCGAACGAGGACCTGCCGACATCCGACCCGTCCGCCGGAACGTACTTCCACTCATCGAACTCCCCGGCTGGATGGAGCTGCGGGTATTCTGTGTGACCGCTCGGGTCCCCCCAAGGGATCGATATCTCGCCCCTCTTCAACGACCCCGTCTCGTTCTTCAGCTGCTGCCTGGTCTCCAGGAATATGTAGAAACTTTCCTCCTCACCGTAATAGCTGGTGTTCGTCCTTGTGAAACCCCTGATGGGGAAGGGATAATCGTTGGAAATGAAGAACTGCCTGTTGAAGAAAACGAAACCCCAGATGTCGCTGGTGACGTTGATCTTGAAGGTGTCGTGTCCAAGGAGCTTGTATGCACCCTCGACAGTCCAGTTGTATTCCCGGCTCTCCTCACCATAGACCGGCTCTCCCTCGAAGATCCCCCTGGAGTTCAGCGTCAGCAGCTGGTCCATTCCGTAGATCGCTTCGTCCATGGATACGACAGGATCGTCCAAGGGGTCGGGATACGTTTTCAGGTCTATCATGTAGGAGACATCGGCCATTGAGGCCCCCTGGCTGCCGAAAATGGACCCCAGGTCCTCGATGGAGATGTCCGCCGTGTTCATGGCCTTGATGGAATGCCTGTCGAAAACGTTGGTATACTCGGACCTCTGGATCTCGAGGGTACCCGGGATCGTTGCCGTGTCCACATCGCTGCCCTCGATCTTGAGAGCGAATGATGCCCGTGTCTCGTAGGTCAGCTCCATGGAATCGTGGGTTGTGTGAAAACCGTCCTCCACTTCCTGGATCTCATCGATGTACTGAAGCAGCTCCCCTTCGCCGGTGAAGGTGTAACGACCCCATTCCCCCGAGGTGGTGTTCTCCCAGAACATCTGTGCGAAGAGCTCGTAATCGTACCTGGCCTGGTCCCCGATCATCATGGGGGGCACCCGCAGCATCGTGATGTCCGATCCAACAAGTCCGTCCCCGTTGTCATCAGGTCCGATGCCATC
>JAFGJI010000293.1 GCA_016929175.1 Thermoplasmatota archaeon
AAGCAGAGGGAGAAGAGAGCGACAAAGATCCTGCTCAGCTTGATCTTGCTCCAGCTGCTCCGGTTCAGGATGTAGACCAGAGAGAACCCTATCAAGGCAATGATGACACCCGAGAGCATGTGCATGAAGAGGTCCCACCATGAGACCCTATCGTAGAACGAGAGGACGCTGCCGAGGATTATCGACAGGAAGATGAATATCATCACCATTATTTCGAACTCGGAGGGATATACGACGTTGAATTTCCTCTCCACAATGGAGGGGATGAACGTCATTGCCAGCGTTATCACGGAGAGCGTACTGTTGAGGATATCCCCGTATAGGATGGAGAGGACGAGAGCGATGATAAGCAACGCTCGATATACTATGTAGAACCAGAACCTGATCCTTCCCTCCTTCTTCTTCATGGCGATTTAACAAGGGATAGATGGTATTTATACAATCTCCAAAATATGGTCACATCTTCATCTCATCTTCTCGAAAAGCATCTCGTCCCTGGTACCCATCCCGTCGAAGAACTTGCCATGGAGTACTCCCACCTCCCTGAACCCGGCATTTTTTAAAAGCTTGATGCTGTAACCGTTCTCGGGAAGCACCGTTGCCTCCAGCCTCTTCAGATCAAGCTCGCCGAAGGCATAGCCTACAAGTAGTCCGATGAGCTCCTTTCCCAATCCCCTTCCCCTTCTTGTCTTGTCACCAATGAGGTAGGATATCTCGCCGCTTCCCGTGGACCTGTCCACATTGTATATGGAGATGAAACCGACGGGCTTACCGCCCTCCACATCGCTGCAAATAAGATCGAACTCCAGCTTCTCTCTCAGAAAAAAAGCTTCGAACAGACCTTCTCTTGTATATCTCGTATGCGGGTCGTCCATCATCTTGGCGGTCTCCGCATCGTTGAACCATTCAAGCAGGACCTCGATATCCGAGGGGGCCACCTCTCTTGCGTTCATCCTTTCGGCACTTATCAGAGCCGGTCTTTCGGGACGTGGCGTCTCCTTCACACCGGACCTTTTCATGGCAAGTCCGAGTATGCGCATGATCATTTCGGGGAAGTCCATTCCGGCCTTCCCGGCACTCCTGCAGAATCCGCTGTCCGTATTTATTCCAGGATTGGGATTTACCTCCAGTATGTAAGGGATACCGTCCCTCAGTCTGATATCGACCCTTGCGTAATCCCTGCACCCAAGTACACGAAAGGCTGTCTTGGAAGCATCGGCAACGGCCTTGAACTCCTCCCTGGAGAGTTCTGATGGACAGACTCCGTAAGATCCCTTGAAGGCTCCGGTTCCAGGAACCCATTTGGAATCGAAATCCACTATCCTGTGGAGGTCCGGAGGATAATCGAACATTATCTCCGAAACGGGAAGCACCTCAAGGCAGGGCCAGTTGCCCATGATGGCAACATTTAGCTCCCTTCCCTCGATATATTCCTCCACCAGGGCAGGCTGTTCGTAGGTATCGGTTATCCTCTCGACCATCCTGTTGAGCTCAAGCCTGTTCTTCACGACCGAAGCCTGGGTTATGCCCTCGCTTGCGTCCTCCCGGACAGGTTTCACTATCAGAGGCCAGGTGAAACCGTCCTCGAGCTTCTGAGAGGTGGAATGGAGCATCTGGTACCTCGGGGTGTGTATCCCTTTGGAGATGAGGACCTGCTTGGCCTTTGCCTTATGCTGGCAGAGGGCCAGTGTCATGCTGTCGGAACCGGTGAACGGAACGGCAGCCATCTCCAGCTGGGCGGTGACCCAGGATTCCCCTCTCGAATCGCCCTCGTATCCCTCGCAGATGTTGAAAATGATATCGAATCCGCCCAGCTTGACCTTCTTTCCAACATCAAGCGTGGCCCTTACTGGAACCACATCATATCTTGAACCGAGCACCCTTTCGATCAGATCCGCTATCTCGACGCCCTCGTTTACCGAGACCGACTCCCTTTCCCTTCCGGACGGCATCCCGGCTGACCTGTTGTAAAGAATGCCTATCCGCATATTCTCACCCTGCCATGGCCAGATTGTATCGCTTCAATGCAGCTTTGAATATGGTCATTATGATGTCCTCGTAGGTCATGTTCGCACGATATGCGGACCTGGTGAACCTTGAATTGCTGTTCGGGTCCGGCATCAGACCCGGCAGTGCGTTCACATCGAGCACATGAGGCACCTCATTCTGATCGAGCCTTATGTCTATACGGCACATGTCCACTATGCCCAGTGTCTGGAACGTCTTTCTTGCCACCTTCTCGATGTTCGCCTTGAGCCGGGGTTTCAGGTCGGTGGGAAACATTATCGCATCCATTTTCTTTACCGGATCGTCGTAGACCCACTTCGCTTCGTACGAGTCGAAATGATGTATGTTCTCCGGCAAATGAGAGAAGTCCACCTCTATGATGGGCAAAATATGAGGTTTGCCGTTACCCATCAGGGATACCGTGAACTCCCTGCCATCCAGATATTCCTCCGCCAGCGCGTTCTGGTCGTATTCCTTCAGGACCTTCCCGACCTGCTTTCTCAGGCTCTCGATATCGAAAACAAGGGAATCATTGGTGATGCCCACGCTCGACCCCTCCGCATCCGGTTTGACGATCAGAGGGAACCTCAAGGTCGGGTCCAGCTTCTGGTTGATATTGCGGAAGAGCTGGAATCTCGGTGTTGGTATGTCATAGTAGTTGAGGATCTCCTTCTTCCTGCTCTTGTTCAGGGTGATCGCCTGTGTAAGGACACCCGAACCGGAATAGGGAATGTTCAGCATCTCGAGCACGGAGGGTATGTGGGACTCCCTGGATTCGCCGTGGATGCCCTCTGCGATATTGAATACGAAATCCACTTCCGAGCTCTTGAGCTTCTCGAAGAAGTCCACATCGGCCTCGAGCAGCTTTACCTCGTACCCGTTGTTCTCGAAGGACCTTCTGATGGCATCGATGGTATCCAGGTCGTCGTACTCGGCGTACTTGTCGATCCTTTCTCCCTTCTTGGGCATCTTCTTGAGATTGTAGGCGATCCCGATGGTGTTCACTCTTTTGTTGGAGAGCTTCTTGGTCGCGGTCCTGTTCAGTCCGGGATATGAATACATCTGATCAAGGTAATTGGTCACTATTATCTGGTCCTTGGTGATCTCCTTCACGTACTGGGGAGATATCGGAACCTTGCCCCCGGGTCCGTCGATGACGAAATGCGGGAGGGCAAGTCCGGAGGTGAAACCCTGGATCTGTTTCATGATCTCTATCCCGCACTCCACCTCCGTCCTGAAATGCTCCACACCCTTGACGAGATCGCACTGGTAGATGTAATATGGCCTGACCCGGATCTTCAGAAGCTCCCTCATCAGTTCCTTCATGACGTCGGGATCGTCGTTGACACCTTTGAGGAGAACCGTCTGGTTTCCAAGAGGAATGCCAGCCTCAGATAGTATAGCGCAGGCTTCCTTGGCTTCCTTTGTGATCTCCGAGGGATGGTTGAAATGAATGTTGATGAAAACGGGATGGTATTTTGCCAACATCGATGCAAGCCTCTTGGTCACCCTTACCGGGTTCACGCAGGGCATTCTTGTTCCTATCCTGATTATCTCCACATGAGGTATCGATCTGAGCCGGGATAGTATGGTCTCCAGCTCCTTATCTGTCCTCATCAAGGGGTCACCGCCGGAGACGATGACATCGCGGACCTCCGGGTGTTCCCCTATGTAATCGATGGCCTTCATTATATCCTCCATCGGGATCTGCTGTATCCTGCCCACCTTTCTCTTCCTGGTGCAGAATCTGCAGTACATCGCACATTTCGAGCTTACAAGGAGAAGTACCCTGTCCGGATATTTGTGCACAAGATAAGGAACCGGTGTATGCTCCTCTTCCTTGAGCGGGTCCTCCACGTTCAGTGTATCCCGGATCTCCTCTATGTCCGGAACGCACTGCTTCCATATCGGATCGTCCTTCCCCCTTATCAGAGAAAGATAATATCTTGTGGCCTTCATCGGGTAACGTCTCTTCACTCTGTTTATCTCGTTCATGTTGGCTCCCATTTTCACGAGGAACTCCTCGGTCTTCTGGGAACCGCTCTCGATATTGTCGCTCTTTTCATCCATTAACATACCTTCTCTCACTTGGAGGTCTGTTTCTGATGGAACTTGACCCCTATCATCAGCTGCTCCCTGGCAGCTATGATGTCCTGTGGCAGAACGGTGTTCCTGTTCGCATTTCTGGCGGTATTGAGAGCAAGCTCGGAGATCCTCATGGCATAGTCCTCCACGCAGGACCTGAGCTCGTGTTTTGCCTGCGCTCCGACCCGAATATCCGGATCTGTCCCTTTTATTATCTTGGTCATTGCAGATAAGGATATGGCTGACAAGTCCTAACCTCCCTTGTTCCCGTTGGAAAAAACAGTTGCGGACCCTTGAACTCGTTTCATGCTTTATTGGTCCTTTGTAAACAGGGGTGAGCATGGTCAGGATATATTTAAAACCATCAGATATGAAAGGTTCAGGTTATATACTCTATGTGTTGCTTTTTTCATCCCGCAATAAGATTATTTTATCAAGGGTATGTCCTTAAAATGCCATATCGTCCGAATCAGCCCTCCTTTGGAACTCCGTTCATGGTCACAAGGTTCGGTCAGGATAACCTGATGCCGACCGGGCAGTGGTCCGAACCCATCACATCCGGAAGGATGAACGCATCCATGAGCCGCGGTCGGAATTCCCTGTTGATGTAGAAATAATCGATCCTCCATCCCACATTCCGCTCCCGGGCTCTCGTCACATAGTCCCACCAGGTGTACTGCTCGGCTTCCTGATGGAACTCCCGAAACGTATCTACATAACCGGTCGAGAGCAACAGGTCGATCCATTTCCTCTCCATGGGAAGGAAACCGGAGACCTCGGAGTTCTCTTTCGGCCTGGCAAGGTCGATCTCCCTGTGGGCGGTGTTCACATCCCCGCATGCAACGACGTTCTTTCCGGACCTCCTGTAACCCTCGACCTTCTCGAGGAACGCTTCGTAGAAATCCATCTTGAACCTCAGTCTGTCCTGGTCCTTCTTTCCATTGGGGAAGTATACGTT
The DNA here is from genome assembly GCA_016929175.1 of Thermoplasmatota archaeon. GTDB lineage: Archaea > Thermoplasmatota > Penumbrarchaeia > Penumbrarchaeales > Penumbrarchaeaceae > JAFGLL01. Next base: position 5,051 of record JAFGJI010000293.1, read on the forward strand.
GAACAATACGAAGTCGGCAAAATGGGTTATTAGGGTCCGCCCTTCCGCATCGAACCTCTCAATTCCCAATCCGTGCTCGACCTCAAGAGGTTCGATCTTGGTGAATGTTGACACCCCGGAATATCCCTTCTTCTCCGCGGACGAGAAGAACTTGTGATAGGATCCGAATTCCATTATTTCCCTCGGGACCTGCTTCTCATCGGCCTTCGTCTCCTGCATGCAGAATAT
>JAFGJI010000294.1 GCA_016929175.1 Thermoplasmatota archaeon
ATGCCGGGTATCTCCGGATCTTTTTCATCATCGATGACGGGGTCTGGATCATTGGTCAAGGGCTCCGGCGGATCTTCCGGTCTGGTCAGCTTGATATATGTGACCAGGGAGTATTCGTTCCCATCGAATGCCCTGATGAAAACGAAGGCGCTCCCGGTGGGCATGTCCCTGAAATCGATGATCATGGACCAGCTCTCGAACCCCCATGTCTTTTTCCACACACCATCGCCTATGCGGTATTCGACCCTCCCATCGTCGGAGTCCGGATCGGAAACATGCCCGTTTATCAGCCATCCCCTGTTCTCGAGCAGGTCCTTCCCGTCCATGAAGACCTGCGGCACATCATTCACGGGAGTTATATCCACTATGAGCCGATCCAGGATGTTCGTTCCCTCCCCGGTCATCTCGATCATGAGTGAGAATTCCCCGTTAAGGTCGCCTTTGGGGTGGAGGTTGAGATATGGTTCGCCTCCGGGGTCCCTGATGCTTGCCTCGAGCAGTTTGTTCGGGGAGAAAACGTTGAAGGTGTAATCGGACAGGCGCGAATCAGGGTCCATGAACCATCCGCTCAATGGGATCCTTGAAGGTGTGTCCTGGTCCTCGATAAGTATGACCGGCCCGGGATTCCTGCCAAGTGCAGGGTGGGCATCCATATTGATCACATTGACCTTGATCACACCCATCCCGGGATCGCTCTCCTGCGAGCCGTCGGAAGCCAGGATCTCAAGTCTGAAACTTCCTCCACAACCGCTGATGTTCGCCAGTAGCTCCATGATCCCATCCTTGATCTGGATATCCATCGCGTCGCGAAGGGTGATCGGCTGCGGACTGGCTATGGAGTAGGTGAAATCGAGGATATCGCCATCCGGGTCCGTGAACATGCCTTCCTCCCCGGCGAGCTTTATCCTGGTCACCTCTCCCTCCGTTATCGTTATCTCATCGATACCACCGACCAGGACCGGGGGGTCAGGGGTCGGTTCGACGACAAGGGATAGGGCGTCCGTCTGAACAGTGTTCCTTAGATCGGAAACCTTGATGGCAAATGAGAATTGGCCGTTCAGGTCCGGGAACATGAACGGCTGTGCTACAAGGTCCCCGTTCCAGTCGAAGATAAGCATCCCCGGTGGCAGGTCCGGGCCATGTACCATCTCGACATCGAGTCCCTGGGGAAGAAGGTCATCATCCTGTATGTGGTCCCTGATGTTGAACAGGACCGTCCGGGGTGCCCCCTCCTTTACGATGACGCTTCGAGGGAGGTCCGGCAGGACCTCCGGAGGAGAATCATACCTGACATTCACAGGACCGATCCTCACAATACCTTCGGATGTTGTCCTGACAGTGATGGGAACATCTGTCAGACCCGAAGTGTCAACCACTTTCTGGATGGCGGGTCTGAACGTTGTTGAGTGTGAAGCGTCCATGACCACGTCGTAATCTATCCTCAGGTCGGTCATCGAAAAGAAACCATTGAAACCCTTGACGGCCATATCATACCTGATCAGTATGTTGCCGGAGGGTGTGGTCTTCATGGGCCTTTCCTCTCCTATCATGATCAGGGGGTCCAGGCTCACGTTCCTTCCTCCTGTTGGATCAAGATCTATTTCCATCCCGATATCATCCACCACAGATCCAAGGAACACCTCACTTCCGGAGGACCACCTCACCTGACAGATGGACAGGTAGTTGTCCTTCTCGATGGCAATTGCCCTGTATCCATTCTCGACCTCTCCTATCAAGGCCAGGGAGGAGAATGATACGGATTTTCTCCAGATGTGTTCGGACGATGGTCCATCCCTGGGAAGCACATGGTAAAGACCATCATAGGTGGATATGCAGAGCATCCCTTCCGACCCTGCGTAAATACTGCCGTTGCCGTAGGCAGATCTCGACAGGCTCCTGGGTCTTCCATTGGTGTTATTGAGCCCTATCCATTTTATGGATGGTTCACCGGACGCGTCGAGATAGAACGAGGCAATTCGACCGTGCGGCCCAAGAGAGATGTAGATCTCTTCCTTTCCATCACCGTCAATGTCGAGTGCGGTCCCGACGCTCCCGCTCGAAAAGGAAATGCCCGAATCATCCAGGGTAAGCACCTCGCTGGCTTCCTGCACGTTCGATCTGCATATGGTGATATTCTGGCCTGAAGATACCTCCGGAAATATGAGAAGATCATGGTCCCCGTCCCCATCCAGGTCAGCCTCGGTGATGGCACTTGCCGTAATGGAAGAATCCAACACCTCCTCAACGGTCACGGTCCGATCTCCCGTGGATGCCCTTAGGACCCTGCCGGACGGGCCTGAGAGGATGTATATATTGCCGGTATCCCTGTTGTAGCTGTATCCGGAGGAGTTGGCCGGAAGTCCGGATGATAGGTTGAAAAGCTTCATATTCTCAAGGTCCCCTCCAAGGAGCATTCCGACAGCAGATGCTCCATTCTCGGTTCTCGAGAAGATCACCCCATGCGAACCATCATCCTGACCATGGAATGATGTCAGTGTCGTAACTCCCGGAACGTCCCCTGCGAGCTTGACCAGAGATGAATTGGATCCTTCACGTATGTCAACGGCATATATGCAGTCGTCATCGGGATCAAAGAAGATCAGTTCAAGCTCACCATCGTTGTCGATATCGCCAGCGTCGATGGTGTCGACCGGGAGGAGGTAATGTTCCATCTTGAAAAACTTTCTCATCCCTTCTGCTTCCGGGGAGGGCGGGCTGGATATCCTGATCCGGGAGGACCCGATATCGGCTCCTTGCGGCAGATACAGCGAATTTATCACTCCGCCACGGTCGAGGTGGTCCCGGACGACCTTCTTTCCATTCACGAAGGAATGCTGCAGGCCGAACCCACCTTCTTCACCACCGCCGTATTTCCATTCCTGCCTCTCATCCGATCCGACATCCAGAAAAACGCTTTCGGGCCCAATTGCCCCTTCAACGGTGGAGATGAGAAGGCTTGAGGAAATGACAGGTCCGCTGTCTGGTATGTATATGGACACACTGGAATCCCTCCCCCCACCCGGGGGAAAATCCAGATCGAAGAACTCCCCGGGGGTATTTCCCTTCATAAGCAGCTCCGTGGTCGTGGCAGAACCCCGGTCAGTAATGATAGATAGAAAAGGCAGGGCCAACAACAGGACCAGTAGAAAGGCGTTCAGGTGGTGAAGCTGATTCATGCAGGCCATGGTCCATCTCGTATTTCACTAGTTTTCATTATATATCTTTTTATCTGTACGTCCTTTCCTCTATCATCTTCCTCCACAGATCGCCAATGCCAACTTCTTTGCCCTGTCCTGTTCTTGGTTTGATATGATCTTGATGTGATATGGATCATGTGATCCAACTTATCCATTCAGATCAAAGGGATGATGTCCGACTGCTTCGGTTCCCGTCGGATCCTCCTCAATATGGAATTCCAACCTCTCCGATGGCATCCCCCTCCTTCGGACCGAGTTCCATGTACGACCTACAAATCTTTTATATCCGTACCCCTCCTTTTAGAGGGTCAGCGGCCGTCAGGGAGGGTCGTGATAATGCCTGGAATGCTTTCATTCGATAAACGGGCGCTCATAAGGGGGCTTTCTGCTGTCCTGATCTGCGTCCTGGTGCTTTTGATGCTCCTGCCGGACATTTCCCGTTCACAGGGAGCAACGGTGATAGATTTCGGAGGAGAGGTCACAGAGCGGCTCGAGGACATGGACCAGGACGGTCTTGCGGAGTACCTCGTTCTGAAGGTTCCAATCAATGTATACGAGCCGGGCACATACATCCTGCACGGGACGATGGGTGGAGAACGGATAGCAGCAGACTTCGGGCCGCAGGCAATGGATATCGGGGCCCACGAACCGGAGCTCAGGTTCTCGGGAGGAGACATATCGCTCTTCAGGATGACCGGTCATTACCCGATCAAACTGGAACTCTATTCCAAAGATTCCAGCCTTGATCCGGTGGTCAAAGAGATCATGACCGCGGAAATGTACGACCCGGACATGTTCGAGACCCCTCAAGGTACCGGTAGAGTGTCAGTGACAACAGAAGGGGACAGGGTCCACGTCATCGGGGACCCGTTGACGATCTCCGTGAACCAGACCTATCCTCGGCTCACGTTCTTCTATACCGTGGATGAAGGGAAGGTTTCCAGTTCTTCATTGACGTATACAACGATCATCGCCTTTGATGATTCCGATGGAGACGGTATTTGGGACCCCGAACTTGAAGGGAAGAAATATGAAGGGGACCTTACAAAGGTCGACTGGGAGATCGATCTCGATGTAAAGAACGGTATCGTGATATCCCTTTACGGTGTCGTTCAGCTGAGGCTTGTGGGGACCACGACGGTCGTGGCCTGGGCAAAGGTCACCTTCAGGCTGTCCTCCACATTGCTCCTCGAGACCTATGAATCCCAGAAGTTCGATATCGACATAGATCTGTGGCAGCCCCTGGATGCAACCCACGTTGCTGTGCTGCACACTTTGAAGGACGATACCGGAGAGAGGTCCATCGAGGACGGTCCGGGGGATCTGACGGACACCGGTGTTCACCAGCTCAGGGTCGTCAACGAGAGAGGGAAGACACAGAACACCTATTCATGGACCGATGAGATCATGGTTGGCTACTCATCACTGACCACTGGATCAGAGGCTTCGACATGGTACAACATCCGCGGTGGAGAGGCTGACATCTGGTTCTCCTACCCTCTCGAAGGGGACGTTCAGGTGATCCATCACGATCCGACCGTGGGGATGGACCCAGACAACATACCGGAAATGAGCCCCGACGAGGATTTCATCCGCAACAGCGTTCTGATAATGCTCTGTGGGCTGGGCATAGGGATACTCGTCGTGGGAGCGACGCTGTACTCGAGAAGGGGCATGACCCACCGGAGGAAAGGAGGTGATATTTAGATGGAATTCCTGGATGCTGCCGCAGCGTCGAAGGATGTCCTTGTGGGACTACTGATAGTATTGTCCCTGGCCCTCACCGTGATAGGTTTCCTTTCATACCGGCGAACCGGCAATCCCAAGGTAGGGATGGTGACGATATCGTTCATCCTCTTCCTCCTCAAGGGGATATTCCTTGCGGTCGGTCTTTACTTCACCGATCTTGTGAGGGTGCCGAGGGGTTTTGCCTTCTCCTTCGACCTCATGCTGGCAATAGATGCCATGGTCCTTCTGGCATTGTATCTGGCTTTGTTCAGGAAGGGCAGGTCCTGAGGGCCAAGGTGATCACCCGATGAAGGAAGACCCTCTTCAGCTGGAGTCCAGAAAGAAGATATTTGACCTGATAGGGACCACGCCAGGGATCCATTTCAGGGAGATATCGAGGCGTCTGGACATACCGATGGGTGTGGTGGAGTACCACCTCAACTACATGTTGAAGAGGGATATGATAGTAGCACGTGTGGAAGGCAGGTACAAGAGATACTATGCCGAAGGGAAGATCGGTTCAAGGGAGAAGACCGTACTTGCATTCCTCCGGAAGGATGTCCCCAGGACCATCCTTATGCACCTCATGCTAAACCCTGGTGCCAGGCACAGGGACCTGAAGTCCGAACTGGGTCTTTCCGGTTCCACTTTGACATTCCATTTGAAGAAGATGATCCGCAAGGGTGTGGTCGTGGAGATGCGGGACGAGGGGGGGAGCGGGTATCGGGTTTCCGACCCCGATACCGTGTCCAGGACGCTTATAATCTACAAGAGGTCCTTTATGGACGACCTTGTGGATTCATTCACCGAGACCTGGCTGGACATGGAGTTCTGAAGATATCGGGGGCATGGAAGGAATTGTTGTCCGAATCAATGGCATCCCTTGTCAGCCGGAACATCTTCTGAAAAAGCTGCCAGTTCTCATCATTCCAGTAAGGCGAATCCAGAGGGTCCCTGCCCAGTGAGCGCAGGCCAGCCGAGATGATGGATATGACCTCGTCTTCCCTGTTATGGACCATCTTGAATATGGACCGGTAGGTGCTGGGGCCGACCTTTATACCCCTCAGGGAGACCTTTGCCTCACCGTTCATCCAAAAGACCATTTCCCACGGGAACGGCGGCTCGACGTTCTTGAGCCTGACCCTGGCTTTGCTATCCCTGAAAAGATTGAAGAAGATATCTCCAACGTCCGTAAGGTTCAGCCTGTCCATTCCGTTCGATGGTTCCCTTACCTTGCCGTCGAGCAGAGCATTGAAGGATATCACCGGCCGAACGTGTATCGGTATCAGCCAGAGGGTCTCCATCCGCTGCTCACCACCCATCTCTGAGGTCTAGGCCGACCGTTCCCATTTCCAGTTTCGGAACGGCAAAGGGGCATCTCTTGTGGCGCATTCTCCATACGGTCCCCAGGATCCCTTTCACTCCATCCGTGGAAATGGGAGGCTCGAAACCTGCCCTGTCCATCTCCTCCACTGTCGTGGTCGTGTAATCAATATTGTCGGCTATCGTTTCCGGGTCAAGGTCCCTGATATGACCGTAAAGGACCTGGTCCAATATGGGGTATGGTATCCTGAGCTCCCCTTCATCCGTCTGGCCTTCAATAAGACCAGCGGATGGGGGGCGTTCGATGATGGTTCTGGGGACCCCAACCTCCTCTGCGAGCATCCTCACCTGGGTCTTGTAGAGGTCCCCGAGCGGATAGAGATCGGCGCTGCCGTCCCCGAATTTTGTGAAGTAGCCAAGGAGGAACTCCGTCTTGTTCGATGTCCCTATGACGAGGCCGTTCTGGAGGTTTGCCCTGGCGTAAAGGACCAGCATCCTTGCCCTTGCCTGAGCGTTTCCCTTTACCATCCCATCCATTGGAAAAGGTACGGAATCGACAATATTCGTTATGTCGATCTCCGCGAGCTCTGTCCCGAAGGCATCCGAGACCGAAAGGGCGTGAACCCTGTCAATGTTGCCCAGGTCGCCATAAGGCAGGAAGTAACCTTTCACCCTCTCCCTTCCAAGAGCCTCAACGGTCAGACCCAGCGCAAGGGATGAGTCCAGTCCGCCGGATATACCGATCACTGCTGTCTCCGCCCCTGCTTCCCGGAACCTATCGATCATGAAATCCACGATCACCCTTCTGTTGTAAGGGTCCGATCTTGGAACCAGGTCCTTCATGTGTGGGAGGTATTTTACTGGTCATATTCATGGTTTTGTATCTTTCAGGATCCCCGGCAGGGGAAATAACGACAAAAAATCAATATACCCATGCACCCACTTTCCCTGGAGGGATATATCTGACCGGCTACCAGATAGAGAACATCATGGCATCCTCGAACATCAACACCAGACTGAACCTCGTTGATGTGGCCAGGAAGCTCGATGATTCGGATTACAACCCCGATAATTTTCCCGGGGTCATCTGGCACCCAAGGAACTCCTATGCGGTCGTGGTCATAATGGATGACGGAAAGCTCATGTGCACCAATACAAGGTCGCTTCAGGAAGTGGAATCCCTTTTCAAGAAGCTTACCAAGAAGCTCGAAGAATCGGGTCTCATCACACCGAGAATGACCTGCCCCAACTGCAATGCTGTGGTTGATTCCGAGGATGTGGTCTGTATCGAGTGCGGGTATATGCTTCAGGACCGGGGGGTGTGATATGGGACATGAACTTCTTTTCAAGGTTGGGGACGACCCTCTCTACGAGCTTGCGGAAATGGACCACTTCTACCACTGGTCGGACCGCATAGCCAGGCTCAGGAGCCTTTACGAGAGGAAGAGCAGGACGAACACATACCTCGTGATCGCATTGATGATATCGCTCATCGCAGCCGCATGTCTCATAGGAGCCGTCGCATATCTCCATTTTTTCTAAAATGACTATAATAGAATGGACCTTGCGATCCTCTCCACATCCCTGACGTATTCCCCTGGGCATGATATCATCAAGCACCAGGGTATGGGAGGACGCCTCTGGAGTGCTCTTGCCAGTGATGATATCCTGGAGAGTATCTCGGGTCTGTCCCCGAGGACCTTGATGTCCGTCCTCCTGAGCCTTGGTTCGGAAAGGGTAAGGCTGGGATCGGGGATATCCACGATGACCGACCCCTCTGGCATGGAGACCTTTCGCTCTATCTCCCTCTCGAGCCTATCCGCCTCGGTTACTATCGACAGCTCCTTGATACGGTCCCTCAGAGCTGCCGCCTCCCTGCTCTCGTCCATGACCATCTCGGAATCGATCCTGAAAGCTGATTTGAACAATTTGCGGTACGTGAGACGGGTCGAGAGCCCACCGCAGAGGCCGGCCCTCTCCCTCATGTACCTCAGTGCCTCTCCGTCGGACATGTTCCAGACCTGAAGCAGTTCATCATCGGACAGGGTGCTGCCGGCCCGGCACAGCATCGATTCGGCTATCCTGGCGGTCTTGTGGAAGTAAACGGAGCTGTACATTAGGCTCCTGGCGACAAGCATGCCCTCGAGTGAGGAGATGCCCCTTTTCTCCACCATCATCTCTCCATGGAAGAGCGTTGTTGTCGCGATTATCCTGTCCAGGTCGATTATTCCGTAGGCGACGCCCGTGTAGTGGGAATCCCTGAGGAGGAAATCCAGCTGATCGGCGTCAAGGGCCGAATGGATGATCTGATGCAGGTAATGTCTGGATGAGAAGTAGGACTGGTTCTCCTGGAGTTCAAGGGTCGCCTGTCCCTCGGGTGTGCTGGAGTGGTCCTGACAGATGAGCGCTGCCACCCTCTCCGGTTCGAGGTCGTGCATTTCAAGGAGCTCCGGAACCTTAGGCCCCCTGTCAACACCTTTCAGCTTCCACCACTCTTCCTCCCACTGGTCAGCCTTTCCGGTGATTATGTCCTTTGTCAGGGCCATGTGGTCCATACCGATACGGTCGAAGAATATCTTCTCCATGGTATGCGAGAATGGACCGTGGCCGATGTCATGAAGCAGGCCGGCCGTCCGGACCAGGTTCAGCTCATGCTCGTCCAGTCCGATGGAGTCCGCGAGCAGGCCGGCGACATGGGCCACTCCGAAGGAGTGCTCGTATCTGGTATGGTGCGCCCCCGGGAATACAAGATAGGCTAGCCCCAGCTGTCTTATCTGGTTCAACCTGTTGATCTCCGG
>JAFGJI010000295.1 GCA_016929175.1 Thermoplasmatota archaeon
ACCCTATCTGGAAGAGATGGTATCAAAGCTCACAAAAGAGGCAGGCATCCCCATGCCAAAACTCGGCATAGTGGAGGACCCCACCCCGAATGCCTTCGTATTCGGATTGACCCGGGGGGGTTCGACACTGGCCGTCAACAGGGGTATTCTTACTCTCCTCAATGACGGGGAAATAAAGGCGGTCCTTGCTCACGAGATAGGCCATATCAAGAACCGGGACTGTATGTACATGACCATACTGTCCGTTCTGCCCACCCTTGCCATGTGGGGGATGCACATGCTCTTCATGGCAAGGTTCAGACCCAGGGGAAGGGATGCCGGCAAAGTGATGCTGGCCATTATCCTTATAGGATTGGTTTCCGCAGTGGTCTATTTCCTGTCATCCCTTCTTATCAAGAGGCTTTCAAGGATACGCGAATTCTACGCCGATGCCTATTCCGCCCATATCACAAAAGACCCCCATTCACTGTCATCCGCCCTGACCAAGATCGTTTACGGACTATCCCTCGCCCCGGCAGAGGAGAAGGCCAAGGCCAACCTGAGGCAGTTCTACATCGGTGATGTCCAGAATGCGCACAGGGAGATCGACAGGATCAAGCGCAACAGTTCAAAGTACGACCTGGACGGGGACGGCGTCATAGACGAGAACGAGCTGGAGATCGCCATGTCGGACGAGGCGAACAGGAGCGCGTGGGAGAGATGGGGAGGACTTTTCAGCACCCACCCTCCAACGTTCAAGAGGATACTTGCCCTAAAGGACCTCGAGAAGGACATGGAAAAGGGGGTCGTCCGGCAGGACCGGATATACGAGAAGGTGGAGTTCTGAAGATAGGTAAAAGGTTCCCCCGTTCCTTGTTCACACTGCCCTCTTTCTCCTGAACCTCTTATATCCCTTGATGATCTCCCTTGAGATCCTGTTGCCGACCATCAGGAACCGGTGTTCATAACCGTGATCATCAACTATCAACACCTGAAGGGACCTCTCTCCTCTTGGTAGCTCTATCTCCCTTATCCTGTTGTAGGGAATGTTCTCCGTCCTTGACCTTAAAAAATGATGGAATGAAACGGAGCTGTCATGGACCTCCACCTGATAGGGCGACATCAGTGTCCCGGCAGTATAGACCATCACGGTAAAAAGGAAGAAAGGAACAAGGCAGGATGAGAAAAGGCACTGCTGCCAGAACAGCATCCGTGATATCCCGATCATGAGAACGATGATCATCACGAACAGAAGGAGTGCCGTTGCCTGGAAAAAGAAGAAGATCCTGTTGATGAAGGACTTTGACATCTGACCAGCTCCTTCCGGTACTGAGACCATTCAAAATATTTCCGCATGAAATCATCATCATGTCTTTTAATGGTTCTCCATACGGACAGAGCCGGTCATTTTATATTATTCGGCCACCGCAGCTAAAGCTGACACTTCCTGCGAGCCGTCACAGTTCCCGGGGTATGCCATGGAACTTCTGTCCCTCCGCTCCGGAGGGAAGCTCGAAATCGCTGACCCATCCTATGACCTCCCTGACATCCCTTCTCAGCGCCGGGTCCTCTTCAAGTATCTTGAGGTTCCATCTCTCCATGAAATCCGCTTCCTTCTCCTTCCCGTTGACCCTGAGCATGGGGATGAAAAAATACTGCCAGTTCAGCCATTCCTTGGGGGTCATCATGTTCTTTGCGTACGGGTTCCTCTCCACCGCAACCCTGTTCTGGGAGACCCACAGCTTCAGGACCCTGTCGTAAGCGAACCCGAACGTGAGGGCGAAAGTCAATATGACCACGAAAATTATCACCATTATCAGCATGTCATAGGTGGTCGGTATTCCAATTCTCTCGAACAATCGAATGAAGCGCCAGCTGACATACGGATAGAGCACGAGTGTTATCGTTATTGTTAGCATTGTCACGCTGTAGAGCGCCCCTATCTGCTGCAGCCTCCATACATGCTTCATCATGAACCTCTTGATATCTAACAGGGTCTCACCTCCATTTTACAGTATAAAAAACAATGTACTACTATATCTAATCAATTCAGACCGGTGCGCCACATCTACCGATCGAATGCGGATATCAACGGCGGCTATTCTTCAAGCAGTTCCCTTAAAAGCCGGTCATCGGCCATGATCGGTTCCGTTATATGCCCTCTATCTCCGTTCTCATCGTTCCATTCCGAAACGACCTTCATGGAGTTCTCGTTCCCGGACCATGACCTCCTTCCCACACCCACCATGACATCCCATTCGAGGGCGCTTTTAATGACTGAATCAACGTAATCCGAGCCGTCCAGAACCAACCCGTAACCGCTGTTTTGGACCTTTCCGATCCCCACCCCCCCGCCATTGCTCAGGACGACCATGGTCATTCCTCTTGCTACGTTCCCGGCAAAGCAGTGCGCCGACATGTCTGCCGTGACGTTGCTTCCGTCCTTGATGTTGGCGGTCTCCCTGTAGGGGGAATCCGTACCTCCGGGGTCATGATGGTCCCGTCCCATCATTATCGGACCGACCTGGCCTTTCCTTACCATCTCGTTGAACTTCAGGGCTATCTTCACCCTCCCGTGAGCATCCTGGTAAAGGATCCTTGCCTGGGATCCCACGACGAGCCTGTTCTTTCCGGCCTCGGAGATCCATCTGTGATTGTCAAAGTCCTGTGGTGATCTGTCCGGGTCTATGCATTCCATTGCCGCCCTGTCCGTCCTTTCAAGGTCCTTCGGATCACACGAGAGGCATATCCATCGGAATGGGCCGAAACCCAAGTCGAATACCATCGGTCCCATGAGGTCCTCTATGTACGACGGGAAGATGAAACCCTCGGCGGGATTGTCCGGGTTCCGTGCAATATCCTTCGAACCTGCATCGTAAACGGCCTTCAGGAATGAATTACCGTAGTCCCAGAAGAACATCCCTCTTTCCCTCATGGTGCTGATCAGTCCATACTGCCTGACGAGCGAAGCATCGACCATCTTCCTGAACCTCTCAGGGTCGCTCTCCATCAGGCCAGGCCCGTTGGGCCCGCCGATCGCCTCTTCATAGGTAAGACAATCCGGGGTGTAGCCTCCATCGTAAACGGCATGACAGGAGGTCTGGTCGGACCCGAGGTCCACTTGGATATTGTTATCGACGCAGTACTGCCAGAGGTCCACTATATTCCCCCTGTAGGCGATCGATACCGGCTCTTTCGTTGCCCTGTGCCTCTCCACCCATCCGAATATCTCATCGAGGTCGTCGGATACGAGAGAGATCCAACCCTGCTCGTGCCTCTTGAAGGTCTGTCTATCGTTGACCTCCGCTATGACGCCTATGCCGCCGGCTATCTCGACAGCCTTTGCCTGCGCACCGGACATGCCTCCCAGTCCCGATGTGATGAACAATCTTCCGCCGAGGGTATCTTTGGGGCCCATACCAATATATCTTCTTCCGGCGTTCAGCAATGTGATGTATGTCCCGTGCACGATACCCTGGGGACCGATATACATCCAACCGCCCGCTGTCATCTGGCCGTAATTTGTAACTCCCAGGGCGGCGGCCTTGTTGAAACCTTTCTGATTGTCATATTCTCCCACGAGGAGTCCGTTGGTCATTATGACGCGCGGTGCCTCTTTTCTCGAGGGGAACAGGCCCAAGGGGTGCCCCGAGAACACAACGAGCGTCTGTTCATCGGTCAGCTCCTCAAGGTACCTCCTGATCAACCTGTACTGCATCCAGTTCTGACATACCTGGCCGGTGGACCCGTAGGTCACGAGCTCGTAGGGGAAAAGGGCGACATCGAAATCGAGATTGTTGTCTATCATGAGCTGGACAGCCTTTCCCTGGAGGGTCTTCCCCCCGTATTCGTTGACCGATTTCGCCCTGATCGCACCTTCCGGTCTGAACCTGTACCCGTAGATCCTTCCCCTTTCGATGAGCTCTCCGAGGAATTCAGGTGCCATCATCTCATGGTATTGACGAGGTATGTACCTGAGGGCGTTCCTTACGGCAATTTCCGTCTCCTTCTTGCTGAGATCGTATCCCCGGGAAGGAGCTCTGTCCATTCCTTTCATGAATTCCGGCATTGGCGGGATATCCTTGATGCCGTAGCCTGTCTCTTCCTGCATTCGAACATCTCCGATCCTGATGGTTCAAGCTGTCCAGGTTGGTGCCATTTTCTCCTCCGGCTCCTCCTCATCCTCCTCCAGGTCCATCTGGGATATGAGGTTTGTAACGGTGATGGAAATGGAGTATTCGTTCCCGGGATCCCTGAGACCCACCAAACCCGGTCCAATGGACGGCACCCACATGCCGGCATCCACCATGAATACGTCAACGTCGACCGAGTACTCTCCCGTGGTGTTCCTGATCATCTCTTCCGGGAACACGACCTCGAGATGTATATTGCCCTCCGAACCCTCCGGGTTCTCCCCTGCCTCTTCGATGGATACGTCAAGATAACCTATGACCAGCCGGAACTCGTCGGGGGTGTTGTCGTGGGGACGTATCCTGGTTGCCGGAGGGTTCGTCTCATCCGTCCAGGTAAGGTCCACCTGGATCTTCTGGACTATGGTGTCCCTGGTCGATGTGAGGTTGTAGTTATGGGAAGAGCCCTCTGCCAGGTTCTGGATGTCCTGGTATATGACATCCTCCGAGTAATATTTGGTAAGGTCGATCTCCCCTTCCGTGGAGTCACCTGCATCTTCCGGCAGGATCGCGGATATGTCCTTCACTCCGAGGCCGGCCGATATCGAGAAAAGTATTATCAGAACAGCGACGGTCACTCCGGCAAGGGACCCTGTGGTATATCCGATGTGCTTTTGTGAAGAATCGTGCAGATAGAAGAAACGCTGCATTCTCATGAGCAGTCCCCCGAATGCCGCCTCACCTCTCTGCTGGGGCGCCCAGTAGAACCGGTGGATCAGATAGAATACCATTATCATGAAAGCATTGGCAAGGATGGATTCGGCCAAAGACTGCATGTATCCCTCGAACTCGGTGAGACCTGCCAGTGTCTGTCTTCCCTGTATCCAGTATACTGAGAGCTGCCAGTTCCCGATACCGTGCATCACGATGCAGGCAAAGATGTTCCTGGACCACATATACAGGGCACCGAAGGTTGCACCCGCCGCCATCCAGCTTATCTCGGCGAATATCAGCTGTACGAATGTCATCTTGTAGATGAACAGGGCGATCGGGATGTGGCTGAACCCGAAGAAAACGGAGGAGAAAACAAGGGCGGCCCATTTCGGCAGGACCCTCTGGGATTGATCATGGGTGAAGGACCTGAACTCGAACTCCTCGACGGGGCCAACGATGAAGAACATCACGAACGTCATCATGAAGAAGGTGGGAAAGTCCATTGCATCCAGTGCGAAGACGTCGAGCCATTTGAGCGTCAGGAGGCGGGTCCCCCCCATCATCACGCTGGTGGCATTCAGGACCGCCATTTCGGCCAACCTCCAGACGACACCCCCGAAAAGGCCCACCAGGACGGCCGTCATGAGCCTATTCTTCGTGAGCTTGAACGGACCGAGGTTGAAGCTCATGAACTTTCCGTTCTCCGGATCATCCTTGTGGAAGAGAGGCTCCTTCCTGATGAACTTCCAGTAGAGCAGTATCGGACCAAGGTGTATTGTGGGTGCTGCTATGATATGACCGATGAAGAAGGGTATGTTGAACCCTTCCCCGTATATCGGAGCCGTAAAATATCTGTAGATCCCCCATATGATAAATTCGACTATGAGTACACAGACTATCTCTATGATGTAACGTGTCCTTCCTGGGGCTGGCCTCCTGCCGGCCGGAGGAACCCCGTGCCATTTGCTGTCGATATCCTCAAGCTGCCCCTGTCCTTGGTATTCCTGAGAACCCATGAAGGATGCCTCCTTTCGACAGGGTAAGATGAATACCATATTTTAGGATGTTGAGTACCTTCCTCCAAATGTCGGTCCCACAGTATCGGGTTCCACCACCGCAGGGAGCGGGGAAGACCTATTTCAGTCTGAACTTGTAACCGTACTGGATGGTTCCAGATCTGCCCTCCTCCGAAAGTTTCCGAAAGACCATCTCAACTTCGCTTCCGATCCCCACATCGGATGGGGGGCAATCCACTATCTGTCCCAGTATCATATCACCCTCATCAAGCTCGATGACGGCAAGGATATAGGGAACCTGAGAGCGGTAACCCGGGGCCGGGTCGTGAACGATCGTGAAGGAGGCAACCTTTCCGGACCCGATGAAATGGTATTTTTCCATCTTCCCGAGGGATCTCCTGTGGCATACTGGACACATCATCCTGCTGGGGAAGAACACATTTCCGCATATGGTGCATCTAGCCCCGCGGAGATTGTATCTCTGATCCTGTTGCCTCCAGTATCTTGCAACTCCCATCAGACCACCTCCAGAATGTTGACCACGGCGGTACCTCCGGTACCACCAACGCTGTGTGCCAGTCCGACCCTTGCATCCTTGACCTGCCTGCGATCAGCCTTTCCGCGCAGCTGGAGGACGATCTCGTTGATCTGGGCGATCCCGGTGGCCCCCAGAGGATGTCCTCTGGCCTTCAGACCGCCGGACGTGTTCACGGGTATGATACCTCCGAATGTGGTATCATTCCTCACGGTGGCCGGACCGCCATCCCCTTTCTCGAAGAAGCCAAGGTCCTCTATGGCCATTATCTCGCCGATGGTGTAGGAATCATGGACCTCGGCAACATCAATATCCTTTGGACTGTAACCCGCTCTTTCATAAGCCCTCTCACTGGCCTTCTTCGTTGCCCTCAATTCTGTCAGGGACGGCCTGTTCGTTATTGCCAACGCATCCGATCCCTGGCCGGTGCCGGCGATCTTCACCGGGCATGGGCAGATCTCCCTTGCAAGCTCCATCTCGCACAGGACCAGAGCTGCGGCTCCGTCGCTGACAGGAGCGCAATCGAACAGACCAAGGGGCTCCGCCACCCTTGGGGCCTTCAATACGGTTTCCACGGTTATCTCGCTCTGAAACTGCGCGAAAGGGTTCATCTTCCCATGCCTGTGGTTCTTCACCGATACCGCAGCGAGCTGTTCAACGGTGGTTCCGTATTCCTTCATATGTCTCCTTGCCATGATCGCATAGAGTCCGGGAAGAGTGGCTCCGAACAGGGCTTCCCATGCCTGGTCTGCGCCTGCTGCTATGAAACCCGCCGCAACGTCCGATGTTACATCGGACATCTTTTCGGCTCCCCCAACAACAACAACATCGTGAAGTCCCGATGCGATATCCAGAAGACCCTGTCTGAAGGCAAGGGCGCCGGACGCATCAGCCGCCTCCACCCTTGTGGCAGGTATCTGGTTTGCGGTCAATCCGACCTCTTCTGCGATCATGGAGGCTATGTGTTCCTGGTCCAGAAAAAGGCCGGCGGACATATTCCCGATGAACAGGGCATCTATCCTCTTCGAATCGATCCCTGCATCGAGGATCGCTTCTATACCAGCCCGGATCCCGAGCTCCCTGAAGGAGAGGTCCCAGTGCTCACCGAACTTGGTCTGACCTATCCCGATGACCGCAACTTCTCGAGCTAGCTTTCTCATCATTCTCCCTCCATCTTGATCTTATCCCTGTACTTCAGGTAGATCGAATAGTCTATCGGGATGCTGTGGGCTATCTCATCCATTACAAGAGGGCTTTTTTCCAATGCATATCCATTCTTCTCGTCCGTAACGACGATATGGAAACCATCGGAACCTGCTCCTGACCCGTAAGAGACAGCCAGTATCCGGTCCCCGGGTTTGGCCTTGTCAAGTATGTTTGCCAACCCTATCATCATGGAAGCGGAGTATGTGTTCCCGATATGGGGGGTTATAAGGCCGTTCTCCATCTGCTCCATCTTGAAACCGAGCTTCTTTCCGATTGTGATGGGGAATTTTCCGTTCGGTTGATGAAAAACCGCATATTCATAGTCTTTCGGCCCCGTCCCCATGGACCTCATCATCTTCTCGGCCGTCTCCTGTATGTGCTTGAAATATGCCGGCTTGCCCGTGAAACGTTCTCCGTGAGAAGGATATTTCATCCCTTCCCTTCTCCAGAAATCCGGTGTGTCCGTTGTGTAGGACATCGTGAGCTCGACATTGGCTATCACCTTTTCGTGCCCCAGAAGGAAGGCGACGCCCCCGGCCGATGCAGAATACTCCAGAGCGTTTCCCGGGGCTCCCTGAGATGTGTCCGACCCTATGGCCATGGCATAATCTATCGGTATGTTCTTGTTGGAGCTGTTGATCAATCCCAGGCATGCCTGCATGCCGGCGGTTCCCGCTTTGCATGCGAATTCCAGATCGGCCGCGGTCAGATGGGGGGCGGCCCCTATTGCCTCGGAAACTATGGAAGCTGTCGGTTTTACAGCATAAGGATGCGATTCCGAGCCAACGAAGATCGCCCCGATCTCTGATGGGGCAACATCCACCCTCATCAGGGCCCTTCTTGCTGCCATCACCGCAATGGTCGCGGCATCCTCGTCCGGTGCCGGAACGGATTTTGCGGTAATGTTCAAAGCTCTCCCCATAGCTTCTCCGTCCTGCCCCCATATCTTTCCTATGTCCCTCGGACATATCCTGTATCTTGGTACGTATACACCATAACTGACTATGCCAGATCCCATATCTTCACCTCAGATAAGTTTCCTCAATCTTCTGGAAAGCTCTTCGATATCCAGTTTTGTGGTGACAAGCGGTATCCTTTCGAGTCGTGCGAGTTTTATCGCAAGAGGATCGACCTTCTCGGGTTTTATATACACCACCATCGCCGGTTTGATGGGATGCGCCCTTACTGCTATCATGGGGGAGCGTCCGTAGGCGACCTTCGTGAAGAAAAGGGACCTTTCCGTGGACCTCCCGTAGATCCTCATGTAATCGAGTGATGAGAACCTCAGGACCCCGAGTATGGAATCGATGATCGAATAGCCCATTATGGGTCTTCTTATGTAATCTTCCTTGTCGATATCCGAATCCGATTGCAGGGTACCATCTATGACGTCTATGAATACCGAAGGATTGATCCCGACAGTGAACTCGGCCATATCTAGTATCGCCTCGTCCTGAAGGTCCATGGAATACTTCTTGATCGTGGGGGCGCCACGCTTCTCGTCGAGGTCTATCAATCCGTTAACGACCCTCTTTATCAGGTTCAGAGAGGGGTTCTTCCTCCTTCCCTTCTCATAATCGGAGAGCTGGGATGGAGATACCCCTATCTCCATGGCAAGATCATGCTGCGATACATTGAATTGGTCCCTCCAGGCACGGAATGTCTGGCTGGGATTCTTGGAGAGTATTATTTCCGATGATAATTTCTCGGCAAGCCGTTCTCTGGCGAGCCACATGGTGTCCTTTGGCTCACCATCCTCGGGAGACATATACTGGACCATGGTCGGTCATCGAAAGAGGGATATTAATATTTATGCCAACGTTGAACCTAAAATTTATCATTGAGTGTATATGTGACCTTATAGCACCGGTTCCAAATCAGTTGTATGCGTGGTCCACGGCAGCCTTTTTTGGCTTGGTCCGGGGCATCTTCCTAACAAGCTCGTTATCCTTGTCGGGTGTAGGCCGGTTATGCTTGAGAACCTTTATCCCTACCACCCAATCAACGATTATCTTCTGATAGAGGCCGTCCTCGCCGATGATCTCGAGATCGTCCTTCATTGCAAGCAGCCGGCCTCTGACCTTGATCAGCTCGTTGCCTGCGATCACCAGGACCTCGATATCATCATCTATCCTTATTCCAAAATGGCGAGTTTTAAGTTCTCCGGTAGCAACATCTTCCAGGAGTCCCTCCTCTTCTGACATCGGTTCCTCCTTGACCGCCTTTCTACCCATGGTCCCTTAACGCATTGTTAATATATCATCTTCTCCCTTTTCCAGCTCTGTTCAAAATGGACAGTGGGGGGTCAGTATGGAGTTCGAACTGAAGGTTGTCAGGAACAATCCACTTACAGGGCAGACCGATCTGAATGAGGCTCTCAGGACCTTTCTCAAACAGATCGGTTACCTGCCCGATGCATACGATGCCGATTTCGGTCTCAGGCTGGTATCGGACTGCTTCCTGGCCTACCCAAAGAAGCCGTGGACCGTCAACGAGCTGCTTACCTACCTTGATACCAACAAGTCCACGTTGTACAGGTATCTCAACAAGCTGAAAGGACTCGATCTCATCGATGAAGAGGTGATACCCCTCGACGATCCGGAGGAAGGTCCCTCTAAGAAGACCAGAAAGGGATACAAGATACGGTTCTCATCATTGTCCCTGGCATGGTCCCTCGTTGAATCCCACACAAACGTGGCCATGGAGAACTACAGAAGGTCGGTCGACCACATCGACAAGCTTGCATCCAGACGATCGAGGGGAGAGGAAACGGCTTCCCGGAAGCTCCCATCCCTGACCGTGGACGGGTTGATCCTGAGGGACGGGAAGGAGAACAGGGAAGTGCTCCTGATCAAGCGTCTGAACGAGCCCTTCCAAGGCAGGTGGGCATTACCCGGAGGCTTTGTCGATTACGGGGAGAATACCCAGGAAGCCGTGCTCCGGGAAGTTTTTGAAGAAACGGGCCTAAATTGCACGGTCCTTGAACTCGTATCAGTAGCATCGGACCCCGGAAGGGATCCCAGAGGTCATACGATTTCCATCATATACAGGCTTCAGGTGATGGGGGACCATATACCAAAGGCAGGTGATGATGCCTCGGAGGCTGGATGGTTCGATACGAGCGACCTTCCATCAATGGCATTCGATCATGAAGATATAATAAAGTCCTCCCTGTGAACAGGGACATGAAGGATATATTCAGTACTCATCGTATATGGTCAAGAGAGAATGAGCCCCTGAGGTCAAAGCTCTTATCGGTAAAGGTGTACTCGATCCATGCACGGCTCATCACATCACCGCCACCCTCGACCCTCAGGAAGTACTTGAGGTCCTCGAGCTTGAACTCTATGAAACCCGTCATCGTATGTTTGAGGGTCTGTATGTCCGACGACTTGTGCATGCCCGTGTCAACCACATAGATCGATACGCCGTTGTTGCGCTTGTTCTTGGCGTTCAGGACCTGGAAGAACCTGAATATGCTGAGAGGCTCCAGATATGTGAGCAGTGTTGATACCGAAAAGAAAACGATCTTGTGATAGGCATATTTCCCCTTGAACTCTTCCTGAAACTTACTCAGGGCATTCTCGATCGCATCCAGGTCCGTCGGCTTCTCGATATAGATGGTGTTTGGGTACTCCTCGGAGATACCCATGGATTTCGAATAGAGGTCTATGAACTTTATCAGGCCTTTCTCTTCGTAAGTATCGATCTTCGGAACGGTGCTCCGAAGAGAGTCCTTGACATCAAGGGGTGTGTGCTGGGTGATGATATATATTGTCGGAATACCTTTCTTCAACCCTTCTGCTATGAAAAGGTTCGTGAAGGTCCTCCTTCCGGAATATGCCGGACCGTAAAGAATGAAGTTCGAATTGAAGGGGAATCCACCGTAACAGAGGTCATCGAACCTTCTGACCCCCGTCCTGATCCTGTTCAGGTCATCCGGACTCTCCATGATCTCCATCCTCATCTCCTCGTCCACGAGAGATGATCTCAACTGCTGGAGCTCCTGCTCCCTCTTTCTGAGGTATTCCTCCCTTTCCTTCAATTTCTGTTCGATCTCCCTGAGCTGTCTCTGTCTGTTGGATAGCTCCTCATTGAGCTCGGATACCTGGGTCCCGTCGGAGGTTTCCTTGTACTTTCTCAACTGGTCATCTATCTGTTTTCTCTCCTTCAGCATGAGCTCTTGACGTCTTGCCATCCGCTCCTCGGCAAAGGAAATCTCGTTCATTCTTTCCTTGAGCTCCCTTTCGAGAAGGGTGATCCTCAATTTTTCTGCCGAGAGCTGGTCGCCCATCATCTCCAGCTCCTCGTTGCGGACCTTGAGATGCTCCATCTTGGATTTCAGAGAATCGATAAGGTTGTTGTAGTTACCCTCGATCATGTTGACCTTTGTCTGATATTCCGCTTCAAGGATCTCCTTTATTTTGCTGACATCCTTGGATTCTTTTATCATCGAATCGTTCTCACGGTTCTGCTTCAGCATCTCGTCCTTCAACTGGACCTCGCTCTCGAGTTCCTTGATCCTCTGGTCCTTTATCTCCAGACCTTCCATGAACCTCTTTACGTCCTTCTGTTTGTTCCTTACCTGCTCCTCGAGCGTGAAAAGCTGCTTCTCCCTCTCTTTCAGCGCATCGATGACCTTCCTGTCCTCTTCCGTTACGCCACCTTGTAATTTATGCTCCCGGTTTTTCAGATCTTCCTCTTTCCTCATGAGTTCGATCTCTTTCCCATCGAGTTTCTCTTTTGTCTCCTCCAAGCTTTTCCTGAGAGCATCGATCTCCTTCATCTTTTCCTTCATATCAGCCTGTTGAGAATCTTGGACAGCAAGTACGGGAGTGGAACTCTTCAGCTCTTCGATCTCTCTCTCCTTCGCCTTTATGGTTCCATTCAACTCCTCGATCGTGGTCCTGAGAGATCCGAGCTCCTCGGGATCGGGAGCATTGTCCATCCTTTCCTGGATCTCCATTTCCCTTGCCTGGAACGACAGGAACTCCAGAATTGCATTCGTCTGGACCTCTTTCTCCTGTATACCGAGTTCCTCCTGCCTCTTCAAGAGTTTCTTCTCGACCTCGTCCAGATTGCTGGTCTTCTCCTCGATCTGTTCGATCTTCCTTTGAAGCCTCTTCTCGCTCCGGTTCAGGTCCTGTTCCATTTTTTGCAGAAGGGTCTCCTTCTTTCTGGTTTCAACTTTAAGGTGATTGAGCATCTGCGTTATTTGCTCTATCTCGTTTATATTTTTGAGCAACTCCTGTCTTGCCCTGCTGTCAGCAGCCATCAGTTCACCTTTCTTTGAGCTACATTGAGACCAAGTTGATATATCTACCGTTTCCTTCCAGCAAAAAGGGAAAGGAGCTTTAATAAATAACATTTTTGTTATAATTTCTTCAATTAAAGAATCAGAGTGGGATAAGGGATATATTATAATAAAAGGGTGATTACGAGAATATGGAGACCATCACGGTCGGGGGACCGCCCGGTTCCGGGACAAGCACCGTTTGCCGTATCCTTGAAG
>JAFGJI010000296.1 GCA_016929175.1 Thermoplasmatota archaeon
ACCTGCTTGCTCACATCTCCCGGCCCCACACATTGGAAACCCAGCAGTCTGCCAGTGCTTTTTTCGGATATCATCTTGCTTACAAGGAACAGGCCGCCCATGAACCCCGGTTTGTCCGGCCCGGCAATGATCACGGTCTCGATATCATAACCGAGTTTCTTTGCGGTCCTTTCCGATAGACCCGTTGATCCCGCCTGGTAATTGAACACCTTGCAGATACCGGTCTGAATGGTTCCGGTGAAAGATGCATTGTTTCCCGATACCGCATTCTCACCGGCAACCCTGCCCTGGAGGTTTGCAAGGTCACCGTAGGGTGCGTGCACGTTCTCGCCGGTAATGAGGTTTTTTACCTCAACGCAATCACCTGCAGCGTAGATCTCCGGATCGCTCGTGGTCATATTATCATCCACAAGTATCCCCCCCCTTTTCCCGAGCTCAAGACCGGCGTCCCTGGCAAGCTGCGAATTCGGTTCGACCCCTATGGCAATAACGGCCAGTTCGCACGGCAGCTCGGTTCCGTTCCGAAGCTTCACCCCGGTCAATCTCCCCCCCTCTCCAAGGAACTCCGCAACCGCATTGTCCGTGATGACATTGGCCGCCCATGCTTTGATATTGTTCTCCAGGAGCTTGGCCAGCTCCCAATCAAGGAACATCAGGATCTGGGGCATCATTTCTATAACGGTTATCTCGATACCTGCCAGGTGCAGGGCCTCGCAGGTCTCTATCCCTATCAGCCCTCCCCCCACGACGACGGCCTTCTTTATCTTGCCCTCATCCCTGATACGACGGAGGTAGTCGGCATCCTGCATCGACTGAAGCGTGGTTATACCCTCCAGGTCCGACCCCGGAACGGGGGGTATCCTGGGGTTGGAACCGGTAGCGATCACGAGCTTGTCGTAGGGCTCCTCGAACTCATCTCCGGTCGTCAGGTCCCTGCAGATAACAGTTCTTCTTTCACGATCGATCTTTAGCGCCTCCGTACCTGTCCTTGCCTTGATATTCTTGGAATTCATGAAGAAGAGCGGGTCCCGGATAGCCCCTGTCGGAGTGCAGAGAAGCTGGTTCCGGTCATCGATGATCCCTCCAACATAATAAGGATAACCGCATGATGCCATCGACAGGTCAGGCGCTTTCTGGATTATCGTGATAACAGCATTCTCATCCAACCTTCTTGCACGGGCAGCGGCCTTGGGGCCGGCTGCGGAACCTCCGATCACCACTATCTTCTTTACATCTGACATGATCATGACCTCATTGTCCCATAACAGTATCCTATTTATATTTTCAAATTACCGTGGCATGTGCCCACCGGGTCATATTCAAAAATTTAATCAATGTCCATCTCTTTCCAGTAGCGGGGTTTCAGGCCTATGACCGGTCTATTCGGAGTAGTGGGAAGGTCGAATGTGGTTTCAACCTTGTTCTACGGGACAGATTATCACAGCCATCTGGGTACGAAATACGGTGGAATAGCCTACGTGGATGACAAGGGAGATACCATCAAGAAGATACATGATATCAACAATACCCAGTTCAAGTCGAAATTCACCGACGAGATAAAGGGATCGAGTTCCAACATCATGATCGGTGTCATCTCCGACAAGGACCCGCAGCCGCTGACGTTCCTGTCGAAGTTCGGACCCTTTGCTGTCTGCATGAACGGTCTTATCGTGAACAAGGAAGAGCTCAAGGATTCGATGATCAGCGATGGGACCAGTTTCGCCGAGGTGTATCACGGCGATATCAATCAGTCCGACCTCCTTGCGAACCTGATAAACAAGAAGGACAGTATCGAGGATGGAATTCAATATATGTGGGATTCCATCGACGGTGCAGCCAGCCTTCTGATCATGACGCCAAATGGCATCTACGCAGCTCGTGACAGGAAGGGCATAAGCCCGCTGGTACTGGGAACTGACGGGAGCAGGTGGGTCGTTGCAAGCGAGAGCAGCTCATTTCCGAATCTGGGTTTCAAGGTGGAGAGGTTCCTTGCTTCGGGAGAGATCGTTTTCATATCAATGACCGGACCGGAGACCGTCATGCAGGGGAGCCCCTGCGGGAAAACATGCGCTTTTCTCTGGGTATATACCGGATTCCCTTCCTCGAGCTATGAGGGGATCAATACCGAGGTCGTAAGGGAGAACTGCGGAAGGTTCCTTGCCAGAAGAGATGATGTCAAAGCCGACCTGGTCGCCGGTGTTCCGGATTCGGGAACCGCACATGCCATCGGATATGCCATGGAATCTGGTATCCCCTTCAGGCGGGTATTGCATAAATACACACCTGGCTACGGCAGGAGCTACACACCTTTGACCCAGGAGGACAGGGACCGCATCGCTCTGATGAAGCTCATCCCGAATAAGGAGACCATAGAGGGCAACCGCATCATCCTGTGCGAGGATTCGATAGTGAGGGGCACCCAGCTCAAGAACTTCACCGTCAAGAAGCTCAGGCAGGCTGGTGCAAGGGAAGTTCATGCAAGGCCTGCCTGTCCCCCTCTGCTGTATCCATGCAGGTACATGCTATCCACGAGGAGGATAGAGGAGCTTGCCGCAAGAAAGGCCATTATCGATATCGAGGGTAGGGACCTGGATGACCAGGAGATGGCCGAATACCTGGACCCGGACTCCGAAAAGTATCGCATGATGGTCGATCATATACGCCGGGACCTGGACCTTGACACCCTGAGATTTCAGAGGTTGGAGGACATGATAGAGGCGATCGGCCTTCCCAGAGAGCGGCTGTGCCTCTATTGCTGGACCGGAGAGAGGGTCTGATCATTCATCGTTCTCGTCCAGCTCTTCGAGCTCTTCCAGCTCTTCCAGCTCTTCCAGCTCTTCCAATTCTTCGAGATCTTCGATCTCAACCTCTTCCTCCGCCTCGAAGGCCTCTACTGGAGCGTGGATCTCGGGCATCTCCGCAAGGGGGACATCCTCTTCATCCTCGTTCCATGTTGGAATGTCCTCTTCTTCCTCCTTCTTCTCGCCCCACCCCTGCAGGTCCCTCATAACAGCATCCACGGTCGGGACGACGCCATCATCCAATTCTTCTTCATCTTCATCCCACAGCGGGATATCACTATCGATCGGCTGCTTGTCGATCTGCTGCCCCGTGAAAACTCCCTTGGCCTCCTCTTCCAGAACCCTCTTTCTCTCGGCCTCCCAGTGCTTTCCCTTGTGATCGTCCTTCGAGACAAGGCTTTGTTTAAGCTCCTCCTCCTTCATGTGATGCTCCAGAGACTTGCCGTCAGCCCTGAGAACATGCTTCTTATCCCTGCGCTCTCTCTTCATCTCCTTTGGTCTGATGTAACCCTCTTCCTTCATCACCGGTTCATGTGTCGGTGGAAGGATCGGGACCCTTGATGGTGCCGTCATCGCTTGATGGGGATGAGCCGCTCCTTCAAACCTGTGGGGCTTCGCAACACCACCCGGGAGGGACCTTGCCGCCAATTCCTCTGCCCGCATCCTTCTTATCCTCAACTCCTCCTCTTCCTGTTCCTTCGCGATCCTCTCCTTCCTTTCCCTTCTCCGTCCGAGGAAACCGGGAAGGAAGATCACAAGGAACAATATGACCAGGGGAATAATGGAACCGATGGTCCCTACGACCACTGCCGGGAGTATCCTCGAAGGGACATCAACCTCGATATCGGCCGCATCTCCTATTCCATTCATGTTGACCGCTTCAAGACGGTAGATGTACTTTCCGGCTCTTACACTTCGGTCGATGTATCCGGACAGATTGACGGAAAGATATGCGATGATCTCCATGTCCCCGCTGCCACTGCCCCTTGAAAGGATGTATCCAGTAATTACGTCTCCACCATTCGATGACGGCTGGTCCCAGGTAAGGACCACCCTGTCGGTATCGGGATCTCCATCGAATGCCCGGGGTCTCCCCGGGTTCCCGAAGGGACGTGCCTGGACCGGAGAGCTCTTGAGAGAACTATCTCCGTTCTCTGCCCTCACGCGGTAATAATAGGTCATTCCGTTCGTGACCTCATGATCGATATAGTTCAGTCCATCTATACCCGTGGCGATCTGGCTCGGAGCTTCCTCGGTGTTTCCCCTGAAGATCGTGTATCCTGTAACACCGGACCCGCCATCATAAAGAGGGGGGCTCCAGGAGACACTTACCATACCATCCCCTATTCCGCTGATCCATACGAGGGGGACCGGTTCGGGTTCGGATGTCGGGATAATGGACTTGTAGGATGTGGTGATGCCTTCTCCGATGACATTGAAGGCACTGACAGCGAAACTGTATTCCTGTCCCTGGATGAGACCATCGACGAGTATATCAACAGAATCGCTTCCAACCTCCACATAGAGGAAGGGATCACCTCCCCCAACTTTCATATAGACCCTGTAGCCAAGGACCGGAGGTGCTATCTGGGGTCTGGGGCTCCATTTCACCCTCACTTCCGGTCTCAGGGATTCCACCCTGAGCTCCCTGGGCTCTTCGGGAGGATCCCCCACAAGTACCTTCACGATCCCAGTGAGCCTGCCTTCGGAGAGTACATTGGCGGCAGTGACACACAGCTCGTGGACAATTCCCGGGGAAAGAGCGTAGAAGGTATGTTGTGTGGTCGGCTCATCGGTCCACTCCCAATCCGCCTCTCCCTCCTGCCTTATGCCTACGCGGTATCCGGTTATCGGAAGACCTCCTGTGTCTTCCGGCGGAGCCCAGGATAGATCGATATGCCTGGCGCTTGAGGTCGCCGAAGTGATGATCGGCTCCGATGGCGGTCCGAATACCATGGAGGAGACCGCAGGAGACAGAGGCCCCTCCCCCATGATATTGATGACCGAAAGGGAATAATAGTACACCCTGCCCGTGATGAGGCCCATGTCATGATATGTATTGACGTTGAAAGCCTTCATGTCATATGGGGCAAGCGAGGAAGAGGACAGCCCCCGGTATATCCTGATCTCCAGACCTTCCTTTCCTCCAAGGTCCCGGGGAGCCGTCCACGAAAGGTGAATGCTGTTCAAACCCCCTTCAATGGTGATGTCAGTGATACTGGCCGGTACCTTTCCGGGGGTGGCAAGCACCGTGGAAGAGGGATCGCTTTCTCCCTTGAGGTTCGAGGCATATATCCTGTAATAATATGTCCTTCCGTTCTCCAGGCCTGTATCGGTAAGGCTCCTTGCCCCGGATGATAGGATGAATTCCGTGTCCATCAGGTCCACCTGAGTACCTCTTTGGACCCTGTACGATATTATCGGCAGTCCTCCATCCTGCTCGGGTGCATTCCATTTCAAATATACCATTCCGTCCCCGATCGTGAATGTGACGTTCCTCGCCACCCCGGGTATGCCGGTTCCCATTCCTTCAAGTGGTCCCGCGAACAGACTCTCACCGTGAACATTGGATGCCGTGACCGCGTAATCGTATGCCACTCCGTTCGTCACCGTATCGGTGTAGGTCCTGACACTGCCTCCCAGGACCTTGAGAAGTGAGAGATCATCCTGGCTCGAGCCTCTGTATATCCCGTATCCTGTTATCGGGATCCCCCAGTCCAATTCCGGAGGCTTCCATTCAAGCACCATGCTCCCGTCCCGGCCGAGAACGATGAACCCGCTTGGAGGTGACGGGATGGTCTGTCCGATCCCTTCAACGGGTTCAGCATGAACTGATGCACCGAGCCTGTTCTTCGACCGCACTGTGTAGACATAGGTCGAACCTGGAACCACCTCCTCATCCAAAAATGCGGTCTGGGACGATCCCAGGTCAGCGATATGGAAGAACGAACCCGGGGTCTGACCCCTGTGGACCGAATAACACTCTATCGGGTAGCCCCCATCATTGGACGGTGGGGCCCAGGTCAGGCTGAAGGCCATATCCTCTCCTTTCAAACCGAGGTCCTCGGGTTCGCCGGGAGGAGTTCGGGGAGTTCCCTGAACGATAATGGTCAGGTGGCTCATTCCGATCCCTGTTAGCATGTATCCGACCTGATAGTGGTAGGTGACAGGCTTTTGGGGTATGTCAGTGTCGTTGTAGGACCCTGTCTCGCCCACAGCCGCGACCGGGACCAGGGATGACGGGGTCAAACCTCTGTAGACAGTGTAATCGATTTCGAACATGTCCAGATAGACGCTGTCAATAAGCTCCCAGCTCAGGTTCACGAACATATCTCCAGCCGCCGTGACCGGGTTGATAGGTGGCGGGGTTACCTGAGGGATGCCGGAGACCATGTTCGACTCTCCGCCCTCCCCGATGGTGGTAAGCACGGTGGTCACGTGATAGTAATAGGTCCGGGATGTAAAATCCCTGATCGTGTCATTGTAAAATGCAGCAGGACCGATCGTTGCTATCAGTGCAAAATTGGTCTGCGATGATCCTCTGTAGATGTTGTATCCAAGAACGGGATCGGTCGAAACTATGGAGGTGGTCGGAGGGGTCCAGGTGAGGTTTACATGGAAGTACCCGGAGTTTGAGGTCAACCCTTTTGGAGAGAAATCCACAGGATAGAACTTTGTGAAGAAGACATCATCATTGGAGTTGTGTGTCCTGTCGAAGGCCATGAAAGTCGTGGGAAAGTTGCCTGAAGCGGTTTCACCGGTCAGATAGATGAATCCAAGAGTGTCCACATATACATCTTTTGCCTCATCATCGCCGCTTCCACCCAGGAGCGTCGAGTATTCCAGACCCGACCCGCCGATATCGATCTCTGTAACAAACGCATCCGCTCCCCCCGAATGGGCCGTGGAGTAGGCTTCCGATGTGGTGGGATAGTTGCTTGACCGGGTCTCGCCTGTAACGTAAGCTTCTCCGCTCTGACCGAGGGCGACACTGTATCCAATATCCAGACCCGATCCACCGAGATATGTGGAGTTCAGCAGAGAGTTCCCGGAGGAGGACAGGAGGGAGAGGAAGGCATCGTTGCCGCCTCCGTATGATCTGTCGTAGGCCATTGTGGTCGTTGGGAAGTTGCTCGAACCTGTCTCACCCGTCATGTATACACGGTCAAGGGGATCCACCTTTATGCCGTAGATCCGGTCATAGCTGCTTCCTCCAAGGAACGTCGAATAGGTCAACGAGCCTCCATTGGTGGCAACCTTCAAGGAGAAACCGTCCTCGTTGCCACCGAACGACCTGTCATAGGCTCCGCTCGTCGTGGGAAATGATGATGATGTCGTGCTTCCCCCCACGTATGCGTAGCCGGATGCGTCGACATCTATCGCATAACCGACCTCATTGGCGCTGTGGCCAATAAGGGTCGAATAGGATAGAGAGGCTCCGTTCTGTGCCAGCTTGGTCACGAATACGTCCTTCTCACCGTTGTGGGTAGTATCATAAGCTCCGCTGGTCGTCGGGTACTTCCATATTGCCGGCCAGTTGTTGTTCACGAAGCCTGTTGTTCCCGTTACATAGCAGTAGCGGTCGATCACCTTGAGGCCGTATGCGATATCCTCTGCGTAACCCCCGAGATAGGTGGAGAATATGATGCTGTTACCCGAAGATGATAGCTTGGTGACGAACACGTCGCCGCTGTTCGAATAGGCGGTATCATAACCGTTCAGCGTTGGAAAATTGTTCGAATAGGTCTGCCCGGTAACATAGGCATTGCCCTGAGCATCGATGTCTATGCTCTGACCGGAATCATCCTGGCTTCCTCCAAGGTAGGTCGAATAGATCAGCCGGTCCCCGGAGGCATTCACCTTGAACACGAAGGCGTCCCCGTTGCTTCCGCCGTTGAAATCGGTGTCGTACGAGCCGGTGATGGTAGGGAACGTATTCGATGAGGTGTAACCGGTGACGTACATGTATCCCCGGGCATCCACAGCCAGCGATCTGCCCCGGTCGAAGGACGACCCGCCAGCGAAGGATGAGAACCTCAGCCCGGGATCTATTAAAAGCTCACGTTCGGGATCGTAACCCTCCACCCTGAAAGATGCATGTCCCTCCGGATGGAGGCACCATCGTGACGGAACCTCCCGGCCGTCCTGGTAACAGACCGGAGCGTCGTCAATGACACACCCCAGAGGGGTTGTCATCAGAAGGTTTCCTCCGGAGAGCTCGGGTTCCACCCCTTCGAATCCGAACCTGATATCCTCGGGTCTTCCTCCGGGCCTTACGACAAGGTCGTATTTCAGCCTCCCTTCCTCAGACGTGTACACGATATCTATGCTGTCCCAAACTTCATGGAAAACGATCTTCTCGTAATTGGGTACGTCGATGTTCCACGATCCCGGATCGGAACCTATCAGATAGTTGTTCTTCTGGAGCATCTCTCCTTCTCCCACAGGACCGGCAGAACGGCCTCCGATGAACTCTATCCTGTAGGAGAACATCTTCTTTTCACCGTTCAGGACGACCGACAGACCGTTCCTTGAAAAGCCTGTACCCATATTTCCCCCTGAAACGTAGTAGAGGATGTCGGGATTGCCGATCTGTCCGTCGTTCCTGGTAAAATGAAGCGCCCCCTGGAAGAGTGCATCGATATCGGTCTTTACGGTCCCTTCGTTCTCAGGTCCCTGGTATGTCACGTTGCGGACAACCGTTCCAGGTTCGCAAAGGAGATCGCCTGCCGGGATCATGATGAACACGATCAGGAATATGGAAACGGAAAGACGATATTCAACCATCCTGTTCACCCCCGTCAGCATTTCCCTCGGCATGCCTGGACCCATCCTCTTTCGGACCCGATAAAAGATCTTTATCCCCTCCCCCCTTTTCTTCTTCGTAGCCTTCATCCACTTTCTCCTTCTCCC
>JAFGJI010000297.1 GCA_016929175.1 Thermoplasmatota archaeon
CAGGACTCCCTTATGAATTTCAATCCCATCGGTATCTCTGCCCCACAACTGAGGCATTTCCCCACCACCAATGTCCTGAATTTCAGCTCACCTGAAAACGGGTCCTTATCATTTCTGTTGCTGACGGTCCTGCTGTAAAGGGTCACGTGCCATGACCCACACCGGGAGCATCTCTCCTGTTGGTATGAGACATATGCTTCCTCCAGCTGAAGGATGTCCTGGTACGGGGATCTTCCCGGAATAACAAGTTGCTCCGCGGCCGGGTGATCCTCCATGTCGAAAAACCGGAGCTATTGGGATATAAGGTTAACCTCATATTTCGATATATTTCAGAAAAACGGGACCATCACTGGACCTCAAGGGCTGCAGGTACATCCTTGGTCACGGTGATGGGCCATTCTTCCGGAAGTTCTCCCGATCCTTTGATGTTGACGAAGGTCAGGGTTCTTGACCAGCCATCGGCCTTCCTTTCCGCCTTCACCTCTATTACTGCATCGAAGAGCGTGTTCTCGTACCCGGAGAAACCCTGATATCCAAGGGAGCATCCCACCAGGGCAATACCTCCCTTTTCCCTCAAGGCCTTCTTCAATATCCTCAATCTGTCCACCACCTCCTCCCTCGAGGTCTCCTCCACCAGATCGACGATGGAGTCCAATACAAGACTGAAAGGCAGTATCTGTTTATACGATATCTCGGTGATCTTTGACAGCATCTCCAGATGCGGCTTGATCGGCACGACCCTCTCATCCGAGCATGACGATATCTCGATAAGGTCCGTTACCATTATACCCTCGGAGATGAACCTGTCCCTTTTCTGTATCTCCGAAAGCCTCCGGTCCATCAAGGCAAGCATGGAAACCAGCTCGGGTGGTCTTTCCACCCCGATCCTTGACAGGTCCTCCCGCATTTCCGCATCGGTCTGGTGGGTGGAGATCAATATGGAATAACTGCCTTCCGGTACATTGTCGAACAGCTGCTTCATGATCACATCCCCACCGCTCCCCATGTTGTACTTGAACAGGACCAAACCTGAGGGACCCAGTCTGGAGAGCAGCCTTTTTGATATCCCCTCTCCTCCTACCAGGAGCTTCATTTTCCGCCACCCCCCGGGGCCAGTTCGAATGTCTGGTCGATCATGCTGGATATCATCCGGGATACATTGTCATCTTCCAGCTTTTCCTGTTCGAATAACATTACCAGGAACTGCTCTTCCAGGAGGCGGTTGAGAAGAAGATGGAAGAACTCGCATAATTCACCGTCCGTATGATGCCTTTTAAGGTGTGTGATCGAGTCTATCACCAGGAAGTTGTATTCGGAGCCTTCCGACCTCAGGCCCCTCTCCACCTCCGCGAGGATGGACTCAAGGGATGCCGGTGTCGTGAGGAAGATGAACTCTTCCATACTTGTAAGGCCGGAGCCGAGCGAGAGGGATACGGTATCGATCACCTTCAGACTGTTGCGGGGCATCTTTGAAAGGGATATCTTTCTCATGAGAGCGTTGGCAGACCATTGGGTCGAGATCAGGATACCCTTGCGCCCCTGATCTGTCACCAGCCGTTCCAGTATCCCGGTGAAGGACCTGATGTAGACCTCTCCTGAAGCAAAGACCAGGACCTGTGCCCCCGGTCTCAGAGCCGGATCGGGGATCTCCTCGACCTTCTTGATCTCCATCTACTTCACCTCCATCGATGAGATGCGCGGCACAAGCAAGACCCCTTCCCGGGAGATATCGATAACGTAGGTGTTGTTGGCGTGGGGGGAGCCTTTCCATCTCTCCACCCTCAGTGTGTTCATCATGATCGATGTTCCCCTGTCCTTGGTGAAACCCACAATGATATCGAACAAGCCAGGCTCAAGGACCGACAGCGACATCTCTTCAAGAGGAATGCCGGTATCCAATGCCATCATCATCGTAACCCCCATATCCATGAGCTTCCCCTTCAGCCTCTGCATGAAGTGGACCTTGTTCCACTCCTCGAGGAGATCGAGAAGAGGGTTCACGGGATCTATCACCAATCTCTTGACATCCAGATGGTGGACCACCTGCAGAAGAAGGTCCATGAACAGATACACATCGTCGGGTCCGGGATCCTCGAGGTCAGATCCTATCAACCCCATGAGATCATGTATGTTGAGTATCGAGATATAGCCGTCCTTCAACCAGTTCGGTTGATATCTCTTGAAGGCGGACATGTGCCCCGACATCCTTCCGGGTGGCTCGTTGGATATCAGACAGACATCGTTGTTCATACTTGCCCCGTGGAAGAGGAAATGATAAAGTACCGAACTCTTGCCGCATCCGGTCGGACCGTGGAAAAGACCCATACACCCCGGGGTGATCCTGCCAAGCGTGATGTTGTCCAACTGGTCGATACCGAAAAAGCTTTCCTCTTTCACTTCATCCATGAAAGCTGATATTCGAATGGTTATTTAACATCTTTCGATTGTTCCAGGTGCAAGGGGACCCGGAACCGATCCGGAACCTGGCCGCATAGACAGGATCTGATTGCGGCAGTGGAGTGATATGCCTATTGATGGACGCCTCCCGCCTATCGATCAAAGCAAGACCTCGACCGACGCTTTCCTGCTCATCGCATCACGGTTGTCGGGGTTGAAACGCAGGACCCTCTTGTAGCATTCGAGTGCCTTGGATGGCTTGTTCTGCTGGCCGAATATCTCTCCCTTCAAAAGCCAGACCCTTTCGTTCTTGGGGTCCACCTGAAGCGCTGAGGTCAATGAGCTGTGGGCCTTTTCCGGAGACTTCATTGCCATATAAGTCTCCGCAATACCAAGGTGGGCATTGATGTTCGTCGGGTCCACCGATATCGCTCTGTTCAGATGGCCAATTGCCGAATCGTGGTCGCCCCTCATCCTGTATGCAGTGGCTATGGAGATCAGCATATCCGGGTCTTCGGGTTCTATGGAGAGCGCCTTGCGGAGACACTTCAACCCGTCATCCACAAGGTCGTATTCCTCGACAAGTATCCTGCCCTTCTCATGCCAGGCCAGATGGTTCGAGTCTTCAAGGCGGGTCGCCCTGTCCAGACATTTCAATCCTTCCTGGTGCTTTTCAAAGCCTCTCGACAGCACCATGCCCTTGTTGTACCATCCGTTCGATGAATTTTCATCGAGCATGGTGACCATATCGAAGCATTTCATGGCTTCCCCCGGATCGTACAGGGAATCGAAATATATCTTTCCCAACTTCATCCACAGCCCGGGGTTATCGTTCTTCCTTTCGATCGCTTTCTTTAAAAGATCGACAGCCTCATCCGCCCTGTCAAGATTTTCGGCGAGAATGCCGGAGATCGATATTATCGTTCTCAGGTTGTCCGGATCGGCCTTCATCGAATCCTTCATGAGGCTCAGTGCCTTACCGGGATCGTTCTCCAGTCTCAGAGCACCAAGTCCGCATATATATAGGGCCAGAGGATCCTTGGGCCTCAACCGGAGAAGCTCCTCTCCCAGTTCGACCGCTCTCTTGAACTCTTTATTGTTGCGCAGGAGGACGTCTATCATGCGGTGGAGTATCTCGGAAGCTTGCGGATTTGCCTTGCGGGCGTTCTCCAGATATTGAATGGATGACGCGATATCCTGGTCCATCCTCTCGGCTATCTCGCTCTTGAACATCCAGGCATGAATGTGTGTGGGGTCCGTCTCGACGACCTTGTCAAAATATTTCTTGGCCTTCCTTACATCCTTGAGCTTCTTGTATGATATGAGCCCCAACCTGAAGGACCCAACGACATGATTCGGGTTTATCCGGAGGAGTGAACGGTAGGCCAGGATCGATTCCTCCATCCTGCCGAGCTTCTGTTCAAGTATCTGCGCCTTGTTGAACCATGCTTCCTCGTTGTAGGGGTCCTGTGAAAGGGCGTATTCCAGACATTTCAGGCCGTCCTCCTCCCTTCCCTTGGTCTTTCCCATTATGATCCCTTTCTTTATCCAGACCGGGTAGTACTGGGGATCGATATCGGTTGCCTGGTCGTAAGAGCAAAGGGCTTCCTGAGGGTCGTTCAATTCATGATGGGACATCCCCCTGTAAGCCCAGGCATCCCTGTTCTCCTCGTCATGGTCGAGCACCCTGTCGAAACACACTATCGCCTTCTCGTACTGGCCAGTGCCGAAGAGTATCTTCCCTTTCTCGAGCAGGAGTTCCGGATGATCGCCTTCGATGTTCAAACCTTCTTCGATGTAGAACAGAGCAGTTTCGATATTGCCCTCCCCGACGGCCTCCCTTGCCCGAAGCAGAAGCTCCTTCATTATCTTCTTGGTCTCATCCAGATGGGGCTCCTGTCTGTCTTTACCCAGGGGCTCCACGACGGCTCCCAGATGTATACGTTCGGAAAGCTCCGATGCCATCGGGCCGTTACCGGTCATCTGCCAGGTCTTCCTGAGCTGTGCTCTCTCCTTGATCTGACCCATGTACCGGATTATATCCCCCGAACTTACCTTCGTCGAGGCTTTCCACAGCCGCATCATGTCATCGTTCAGGGTCCGTACGTTCTCATCTTCGGCGATCATCATCCCGTAGGTGATATCATTTACGAGCCGGTCCGAAGAAAGGTCACCGGTTGCGATGATGGCCTTTTTACCATCCAGGACCATCGAGGTAAGCGATAGGTTCGGTAGGAAACCTATCTCCATCCGGGAATTTGGCTCATCCAGCAGAAGTGCGAGTATCCTCAGGACCTCCGGATCCACTTCTCTTGTCATGAAATCCGTCTCGGAGAACCTTAGAAGCAGGCGGACGGTAAGTTTCTTCTGCGATCTCGCTATCAGGATCGACTGTATCTTTCTGAGGATGTCAATATCCATGATGGGAGTGGCTATCAGAGCATGCTTTTCCACTTCCATGAACTTCCACAGAAATACATTCTTCCATGGACTCTGAAAGAATTGGTGGTCATTCTCTTTTACAGCGCTCATCCTTCGACCGTCCGACCCGAACCGGTGTTATTCCCGGGAGATGCGTGAAGATATACTTTATCTTGTCCCCGGGGACCGAACGTTTGACGAAATGGTTCCAGGGTTCAACCGGAAAGATGTGAAATTATTCCCTCCATCCGCTCGTACTCCAATACAGCGAGTATACGGGAGTACCTGGAGGAGATGGCCCGGATCCGTGATGCCATGTTCTTTTCCCTTCGCTCTTCCAGCCTTTTGAACCCTTTGAACCGGTTAATGACCCTGTCCCATTCGATGACCAGGTCCTCCGGTGTGGCTGCCTCGAACCTGCGTCGATTGATGCTCTTGAGACGCAGGGACTGCCGGACAAGAGTGGCCCCGCCTATCAGTTCAGTATACAGTGTCGAATAGGAATTCTCATCCATATCAAGGGGTTCGAGCGGAATTTCGTTCTCTATCGATATCCTGCAGGCTTCCACCAGTGATGGCGGAGGTATCTGGACCTCTCCGAATTTCGACATTTCCCTGGCATATATCTTCTCGGTCATGGAGAGGCCAGTTTCCTTTACCTTGCCTTGAACAACCGCTTTCAGGCCTTCTATCTCCTCCCTGCTGATGTGAAGGCAAAAGGCCTCAGGCCCGAACATTTCGGAAACGCTACGAACGATCTCTCTTTCGGAGAGCAGTCCCTTGACGGTCCCCACAAGCATAACCTGGCAGTTTTTGATCTCCATCGATCTGCAGCGGTCCTTTTGGGGGCTCAAGGTCTCATCTTCTCCGGAAAGACGGGGTATGGACACGGTCATCATTCCTGCTGGGCGCCCTTCTGGGCTCGGGGTCGGTCTCTCCCCCGCGGCCATCGGCATCCCGGGACCGGTCTCTTGTCTTTATGATAAAGAGATACACTGCTATCACCAGGATGATCAACATTACGGTTGCCATGATGATCACCAAAATGGGTCCGTCCGACGGTTCATCGTCACTCCACCTTTTATCATCCAGGGGATAGTGATCGTCCTTGTCGTTCACTCCGTCCCCATCGGTGTCGGGATCGTTCGGGTCCGTCTCAAAAGGATCAACACGTCCGTTGGCATTCAGGTCCTCGAAACCATCTTTGAGGAAATCACCATCGGTGTCGGGGTTGAGGGGATCGGTCGAGTTGCCGTCGCTCGTATCGATCTCGATCCCGTCCATAAGGCCGTCCCCATCGGTATCTGGATCGTTCGGGTCCGTCCCGTAAACGTTCACCTCGTCCCTGTCCGGTATGCCGTCCTCATCCGTATCGTTCGAGCGAGGGTCCAGCACCATTATGGTCCTCTTCTCGGGTATGGATATATGGGTTCCGTCGAAGGCGTGCACCCACAAGGTATGAAGCCCCCCGGAAAGATTGCCCGTCGACACCTCGGTCCTGAAATTACCCTCCTGTAAATGGTCGAAGATCGTAATCGTCCGGTAGAACCCTTCATCGAACCTCAACTTGATACCATAGACCCCCAGATCATCCTCTATCACACCCTCGACAGATATTGAGCCAGAGGCTTTCGTTCCGTTCACCGGCCCGGTCAGGGTTAAACGGGGGCTGTCATTAGGGGGATACATCATCATTACAACCTCATCGGATGGCCCCACGATGTCTGTGGAGGTCACCTCGTATCCGCCCTTCTGTGCCATTACCGTGAGGGGGAGATGGGAATAGACGCCTGTCGCATCCCTCTCGTAAATGGGAACCGCGAGGTCCCTTGACAGGCCTTCCGGACCGGTGTAAGAAGAGATGATCCAGGTGCCGTCAACATCCCTTATGTCAACCTGGACCCCCGCCATCGGGGTCATTGTCGGATGCTCCACTGTGGATACATCAAGTGTGATCACATAATACACGGCCGAAGCAGCATCCAGGAAAGAGATGTCCGAGGGCGGCAGGGTATCCACCATCTCTATCGTTGAGGCCCCCTCAAGGACCAGTTTCTCATTCGTTATGGAACCAAGTGTCGAGTTGCCCACCACTATGTTGGATGAAACGGCATCTATGTGGGCATAACCCGACCCGGTGAAAATGCACCCTTCGAACTTGCAGGATGACCTGTCGGAGTATATGGATGAGAATACAAGGTCATCGGTCCCGCGCCCGTTGTTGTTGAAGGTAGTTCCCGAGGCAAGGAAGGTCGTCCGTTGCATATGGACAGCACTCTCGCCGGAGGTTACTATTTCGGAGCCGCGTATGTACAGGTCAGCATCCTGGGACTGTATCCCATCGGAGTAGCTCTTTTCGATCCGCATTCCTTCCAGCTCAAGAACCGTCCCGGTGAGTGCGGATATTCCGACGTTCGCCCCACTTACCACTCCATCGAGCATGGACACGGTTGAATTTATCAACAACAATTGATGTGAAGTCCCGACCCCTTCGGAAACAAGTGCAACCTCATCCATACCGATCCTTGAATCAACGGAATTGATGCCTATCTGGCGGCTGTCAATGATATTGACATTGTCCATATCCACATCCGACCTGTAGGACCTGATCCCGGTGCCGCATTCCCGGACCTCAAGATCTTTTATGGAAGATGATTCAACCTTCAGCAGGTGTATGCCGTAATATGTTGAATTCACTATGGTGGTCCTCTCGACAACAAGAGACCTTCCAGTACCCATCGGACCTTTGACATCCACCCCGTTCCGTGAGGAGTTGTGTATCGATGTGTCAAAGAGTATCAGGTCCGAGGAATGCGAGCGGATGGCCACCTCCGCTCCCTCGATGGTCGTGTTCATTATGACGGAAGGTGTCGAGGGGTCCGCCTCCATGAGATTTATCCCCCCCCATTTCTTTCCCTGGTGCAATGGTCCAAGATACACCGGTTCCTGTTCGGTGCCGCTGAACAGAGGGGCCGCCGTCAGATTCAGGAAAACTCCTTCCTCGAACAGCACTCCTGTGCCCGGGCCCAGGAAAAGAGGTCTCGAAGCCGGTATGTCCAGGTCACTCAGGACGTGATATTCATCCCCATCCTTCAGGATGATCGAGGGATAGATGCCCATCATATCGTCCATTGAGAAGAATCCCTCGGGCGTCTCGGAGCTTATGCAGGGTATTGTCATAACGATGATACCGATGAGAGATATCACCAACGCCAGGGTCGCCGGGATAGCGGCCCTGCGGCTCGGAAAGGGTGTGATTACCCTCTCGGCTGGCATAGGGGTGATTTTACCTTCTTGTTAAATTAGTTTGCCCGACGTTCATGAAACGGGTGGGTCCTCTGTGAAGGATTTATTTACCATATTCCCGTTAGGACCATTCGGGCAGGGTCGGAAAGGTCCGGGTGCTCTTTGGTGATATGATGGACAGGATAGTGGAATGTGTTCCCAATTTCAGTGAAGGCCGGGACAGGGCCGTTCTTGAGGCGATCTCCGGGGGGATCAAGAGCGTGGATGGAGTGAAACTGCTGAATGTGGACCCCGGAGCCGATTTCAACAGAACGGTCTTTACCTTCGTCGGAGAGCCCGATGATGTACTTGAGGCAGCCTTCCAGGCAGCAAGGATCGGAACGGCCCTCATCGACATGAGAAAACATAAAGGCGAACATGCAAGGATGGGAGCTCTGGACGTCTGCCCTTTCATTCCCATAAAGAACGTTACGATGGAAGAATGCAATGATCTGGCCCACAGGTTCGGCACCAGGATGTGGGATGAACTCGGGATACCGGTCTTTTTATATGCCAATTCGGCAAGAACCCCTGAAAGGATAAGCCTTCCGGGCATAAGAAAAGGTGAATATGAAGCCCTCGAGGAAAAGTTTAAGGACAATGGTTTCAGACCGGATTTCGGTAAGCCCGTATTCGTCCCCCGAAGCGGTGCAACCGCCACCGGTTCCCGTCAGGTACTCATAGCCTACAATGTGAACCTGAATACGTCCGACAAGACCGTGGCCTCAGAGATCTCGGGCAGGATCCGGGAGAGCGGCGTATTGAAGAAGGACGAAAAGGGGGAGAAGGTCATTGGTCCTGACGGAAAATCCGAGCGGATCCCTGGCAGGTTCAAGGGCATCCAGGCCGGCGGGATGATGTACAACGAGGATATCGCACAGGTCTCGATGAACCTTCTCGATTTCAACGAGGTCAACCTTCACGATGTTTACGAGGCATGCCGTGAGGAAGCACATTCGTTGGGGGTCGAAGTTTCGGGTTCGGAGATAGTCGGCCTCGTTCCATTGGAGGCTCTCCTGAAAGCAGGGAGGTTCTATTCTTCGAAACTCGGAAGAGGTCTGTCCGATGACATTGAGCTTGTGGAGATGGCGATCTCCGAGCTTGGATTGAACCAGCTGTACGAGTTCAGGACCGAGGAAAAGGTCATCGAGTACATGGTAACGGAGAGCAATCCTCTCGCAAACCTTACCGTGAAGGATTTTCTACGGGTCCTTGCGTCGGATTCTCCCACCCCGGGGGGTGGAAGCGTGGCGGCACTCTCCGGTGCCCTGGGTGCGGCGCTGATGGAAATGGTGTGCAGGCTTACCATCGGCAAGAAGAGATACGAGGATGTCTGGGAGGAGATGAAGACAAGCGCGAAGGATATTTCCATGCTCAAAAAGCGGCTCCTGGAACTCGTTGATGAGGACACACATGCTTTCAACGATGTTATGTCGGCCTTCAAGCTGCCAAAGGAGACAGAAGAGGAAAAGGCAGCGAGGTCCAGAGCCATACAGACAGGTTACAAGAAGGCTATTTCCACCCCGATAGAAACAGCGGAGGTCTGCCTGAAGGTGCTTGAAATGGGCGTACCCGTCGCTGGTAAGGGGAACATGAACTCCATTTCGGATGTGGGTGTGGGGGCCGAAATGACATCGGCTGGATTGGATGGGGCTGTCATGAACGTCAGGATCAACCTATCCTCCATCAAGGATGAGGATTACGTTGCGGACATCGAAGAAAGGATCGTTACGATAATGGCCAGAAAGGAGGAGCTGTTGGCCTCGATCAGGAGTATCATCAAAAAGGACCTCTGAGGTGCATTCCCATGGGAAAGATAGAGAAGCTCACAAAGGATATCGAGAAATTGAGGCAGGATATCGGCAAGTACGAAGAAAAACTTGGAGAAGCAAGGGAATTCCACAAGAAGGGAAGGATCGACAAGGACGGGTGGGCGAAGGCCAGACACAAATATCAGGAGAAGATCCGAACCGCCCAGATCGCCATAAGGAGAAAGGAGAAGGCCCGTCTTCACTTCGAGAAGGAAGAAAAGGAAAGGAAGGAGGACAAGGCCAAAAAGGAAAAGAAGTGAGAGGCCTGCCGGAGGACTCCATGTCAAATCCACAAGAGGTCCTTTCAGTATCAAAGAGGAACTATCTGATGATAGCCCACAGGGCCCGGTCCGATGACAATATACATTTGAACGATCTGTGCGGGGCCTCGGGAAGATGGGACGGTGTTGTCAGAGCAATTACCTCGGCTTTGTTCCTTTCCCACTCGATGCGGAGGGATACGGCGGTACACATCCTGCTCTTGGGTCCCGATGATCCCCCGAAACTTCTTTCTGTCCAGGGCGAGAGTGTTAGATATCTGAACCCCGACGAGAGGGCAAGTGCGGCCCTCATGAAAAAA
>JAFGJI010000298.1 GCA_016929175.1 Thermoplasmatota archaeon
ACCGCCGAGGCTAGGTCATGGGTGATGAGATCGATCCCGAACTCGAGGCTCTGAGAAAAAAGAGGATGCTCGAGCTCCAGCTCATGCTTGAAAAGGAGCTGGAAAAGGTAGATTGGCCTTCTGCCCCGGTGCATGTAACGGACCATGACTTCGAGGGAGTGCTGTCCAGATATCCCCTTGTTCTGGTGGACTTCTGGGCATCATGGTGCATGCCGTGCAGGATGATCGCCCCGATACTTGACCAGATCTCTGGCGAGTATGCTGGAAAGGCCGTGATAACAAAGCTGGATGTGGACCAGAGCAGGAAAACGGCGGAAATTTACAGGGTAAGCAGCATCCCGACCCTCATTCTCTTCAAGAACGCAAGACCTGTCGAGAGGGTTGCCGGGGCGCTCCCCCGGGAAGCTGTCAAAGGTCTGATAGAAAGACACCTTTGATCGGTCCGTGAGAAGCCTCTCCTCACAATCGTAATATACGGGTCCATGTTTCGGTCACCGGTGAGCATAAACAGGGACAGATTGAAGACCGGCGAGCTCAGCAAGAGGGAAATGGACGATGTGAATATCAAAAAGAACCTCATCAAGCTCGGTCTGGCCTTCCTGTTGGTCTTCCTGATAGTGATCCTGCTGAGGATGCTTTTCGGCCATCATATCGAGGCCTTTGCTGAGGTCCTGGTCGATCGGTTCGGCCTTCCCGGGGTTTTCATCAGCACGCTTTTACTGGATTCTTTGATATTGGGAATATCCCCCGATT
The DNA here is from genome assembly GCA_016929175.1 of Thermoplasmatota archaeon. Lineage (GTDB taxonomy): Archaea > Thermoplasmatota > Penumbrarchaeia > Penumbrarchaeales > Penumbrarchaeaceae > JAFGLL01. Next base: position 754 of record JAFGJI010000298.1, read on the forward strand.
TCGTTCTTTTCGTTGCGATAGCCGGGGAGATCGATCCTCTCAAGCTGCTCCTGACGATCTCGATCGCCTCCATACTGGGCGGGAACGTCGGGTATCTCATAGGAAGGTTCCTTGGCAACAGGAAGTTCGTCCAGAAGAGGATCGAACCCTATGAGAGAAGGGGGCACTATCTGATGGAAAAGTACGGTCTCTGGGCGGTCATATTGGGTGCCATGACCCCCCTCCCCTTTTCGACCATATGCTGGATAGCCGGGATGCTCGAGATGAGGTACACCCACTTCCTTGCAGGGGCCATATGGAGGATACCAAGGTATCTTCTGTGGTATATCGTCTTCAGGGCGGGTTTCCTTGGATTTCAGGGGATTATCTCGCATCCGTTGTTGATCTTCGGGTGATCGAACGCATCGGGAGGAAGGATACCGTCTGCCATCAGTTCCCTGGCTCGAGGAACAAGTCCCTGAAGTTCCTCGATCATATGTCTTGTGGATGCGCACACCCTGTCGAACCACTCCCTCCCCCATCCTTCCACCTGATTTGCGAAGAGGCAGCGCCCCCCGCATACCCGGAATATATCACATTCGGTGCACGGAGGCCCTACAGGTTGAGAGTTCCTTATCTGCTCAGGAGTGGAGACCTTGATGTTTCCCACGTTGGAGTATAGAAGTTCGGGAGCTATGGGACAGGCCTCGATCGACCCCGAGGTCATTATGGCGAAGGAATCGATACCGCTCCCGCATCGTATTTGCGTAGGTTCACCCGTCAGAAGGGTCTTGAGGACCGGGGTGAACGGGACAATTCCCTGGACCTTCCCCTCTTCCAATGCCTGTCCGAAGTCCGATACCAGCCTGCTGATGCCCTCATCGTATCTATCGAGCCAGGCTTTTACGTCTCCTCTGGTATCGAGATCTGTCCAGAACACATCAAGCTGCCAGTGCACGTGGTCGAAGTGCTGTAGAAGATATGTGACATCACGGTGGATGTCCCCGTGGTCCGAGAAGGCCATCCTTGCGATGATGTCTCCCCTGTAACCCTTTGACCGGATGAGGGAGAGGTTTTCCATCACCCTGTCGTGGACCCCTTCACCTCTTGATACATCGGTGACACTGCGGGGACCATCTATGGACATCAGGATCGAGTGAAGCCTGTGAAGGTAGTGGTCCTTGAGATTATGGAGGAAGAGGCCGTTGGTCTGAAGGGTGAACGCTTTTGCGGGGACCCTGTCTATTATCTTCTCCAGACGGTCCAATGCCAGCAGGGGTTCGCCCCCGTAGAACCCGATCACTGCCTCTGGGTCCTTTTCGATGAACGAGACCAGATCCTCGATGTCGTATTCGATATCCTGGGGGAGGCCGGGGAGCTCTCTGGTTCCCCCGCAGTATTTGCAGTTAAGATTGCACCTCTCCGTGGTTATGACATGATATTGCATGGTCATCGAGAGCGATGGTGATATCGGATTTATCCGTTTCGTATCATTCCACACGCTCCGGATATGATCAAGGTTTTCATCGGCGGGACCTGATGAGGGAACCGGGTATGGATCGTGATAACAGCATTACTGTCCGAGCAAGAAGGAGATCTCGAGCTCTTCCCTTGATGGACGATGTCTCCATTTGACGATCCTGATGGGGGGCACGGTGCCTGTCCTTTTATGGTGGGTGCCCCTGCAGCAGTTGATGTTCCAGCCTTCTATACTTGTCAGGGTCAATTCTCTGACATGGTCAGGGACCGGGAACCTGTCGTAGATGATGTCGCCGTAGGTGAGCTCCGCTTTTTCCCTGTCCATCTTGAACATCTCTATGGGGACGTTCTGTTCGATCTTCCTGTTTGCGCTCTCCTCCACCATCTGCATCTCTGCATCGGATGGGGCATGGTCCATTTCCACCGTGAGCCTCCCCTTGGGTCCGTCGGCGAAGACAGAGGTTGTCAGAGTTGCGCCGAGAACGTCCTGGACAGCCCCTTTCAGGATATGCAGCGCGCTGTCGACGTCCTTGTTCATCTTCATGGTGAAAGTGAACGAAGAGGATGCTCTTTGATTTAACGGAGTTCAGTAGCTCTTGGAGAGCATCACCACGGTTTCCGTAGGCCTCCCGCAGAACATGCAGTTCCCGGGGCTCTTCTCCTCCTCTACAGTATCCACATCCTTCAACGGGAATCCGAGGAAGGTCTTGTCCAGGACTTTTTCCATCTCCTCTGCGCAGTCCATCTCGCCGCACCAGTGGGTACTTATCACGCCGTCCCAGCCGGTGCCGAGGAGCTTGATACCGTCGTCAAGAGAGTCCACGTCGCGTACGCCGTTGTCAACGATCTCCCGGGCGCGCCTGTGAAGCTCGTCCTGGACCTCTTCCAGTGCTTTTTCTGCCTCTGCCTTGAGTTCGGACCTCTTGATGAAGGATTTGCTGGAGAGGTCCCTCCTGGCAAATACGATGGTGCCCTTTTCGATGTCCCTGGGGCCTATCTCGATCCTGATGGGGACGCCCTTGATCTCCCAGTCATAGTGCTTGGAGCCAGGTCTCTGGTCCCGGTCGTCGAGCTTCACCCGGAATCCCATTGCCTTCATTTCCTCCTGGAGCTTCCTTGCCTCGTCAAGGACGACCTCGGTCTTGCCCTTGGCAAGTATGGGGATGATGACGAACTGGAATGGAGCGATCTTGGGCGGGATAATGACCCCCTTGTCGTCTCCATGAATGCCAACGATGGCACCTACAAGGCGCTCCGACATGCCGTAGGTCGTCTGGTGGCAGTAATGGAACTGGGCATCCTGCCCCTCGTACTTGATATCGTATGGAACGGAGAAGTTCTCTCTGTACTGGTGAATGGAACCAAGCTGAAGGGTCTTCATCGAAGGCATCAATGTGTCGACACCTATCGTGTACACCGCGCCGGCGAACTTGTCCCAGTCGGGCCTCTTCACGAGAAGATACGGCAGGCACAGGTCCTTGGCGACCCTGTCCATGATCATGCAGTCCTCACGGATCTGCCTCTCGGCGTCCTCGAAGGAGTCGTGGCAGGTATGTGCCTCGAAGAAATGGATCTCCCTGACCCTGATGAAGGACCGGGTCATCTTGGTCTCGTATCTGAACGTGTTCACTATCTGATAGGTCTTCAAAGGGAGGTCGTTGTGGGAGCGTACCCACAAGGAGAATATGGGATACATGGCCGTCTCCGAGGTAGGCCTGAGGAGAAGAGGGATGTCGAGCTCGTTCAGGCCTCCATGAGTGACCCAGTAGACCTCTGCGTCGAACCCCTTGATATGGTCCTTCTCCTTCTGGAACTCGGTCTTTGGTATGAGCAGTGGGAAGCAGACCTCGTCATGACCCGTAGCATCGCATTCCCTTCTTATGGATGCATCTATGAACTGCATGAGCTTCCATCCGTAGGGTGTCCAGACGTTCATGCCCTTGACCGGGTATCTCTTCTCCGACAGCCCTGCCACTTCCACAACATCATTGTACCAGTCGGAGAAGTTGCTCTTGTCGAGTACGATCTTTCTCTCGTCATCGGACATCTCATGCACCTGCTGAAAGGTGTATCACAGCGGAATAGATAACAATTGTGTATTTCCGGGTAGCGTAAGGAAGATATACGGGCTTTCGACCGGAAGCTGCCAACCTTAAAAAGAGTTGAAGGATATCGGGCCCGATCGCAAATGTTCCAGAAAATACTCGGTATGGTCTCAGCAATGGTCGTAAGGGGGCCCGTATTCGATATCGGAAAGCTGAGGAAGCACTATCCCTTCAAAAGCAACTGGTGGGAGCACCGGGGACTGAGATATCACTACCTCGACGAGGGCGAGGGAGAACCCCTACTGATGCTCCATGGGAACCCCACATGGTCGTTCTATTACAGGGACCTGATAAAGGCCTTCAGGGAAACCCACAGGGTTATAGTTTTGGACCATATGGGGTGCGGGCTCTCCGATCGCCCCACGGATGATGAGTACGAGTACCGTTACGGGAGAAGGATAGAGGACATGGAGGCGTTCATGGAGCATCTGGGCCTTGATAGCGGTGTGACCTTCGTAGGTCACGATTGGGGCGGCATCATAGGGTCCGGGGTCGCCGCAAGGAACCCTGACCTTTTCTCCAGGTTCGTTCTGTTCAATACGGCCGGGTTCCGGATGCCAGAGGGAAAGAAGCTCCCCTGGCAGCTCGGTTATGTAAAACATTTTCCCCTCCTCCCAGCACTGCAGATTAGAGGGTTTAACGCATTCCTAAGGATCGCCACTTACGTGGGGCTCGAAAAGAGAATGCCCCGGGAGATCAGGAAGGCTTACCTTGCCCCCTACAACTCCTGGCACAACAGGATCGCCATTTTGAGGTTCATACAGGACATCGCGATAAGGCCTGATGAACCAAGTTATGATGCCATAAGGATAACTGATGAGAACATACACAGGATAGGGGGCAGGCCGATGCTGATCATCTGGGGGGCGAAGGACTTCATTTTCGACCTTAAGATACTGGAAGAATGGAAGAAGAGGTTCCCCGGTGCGGAAGTGGAACTTTACAAGGATGCCGGTCACTTCGTTGTGGAGGACGCCACCGACAGGATAATAGAGAGGTTGCATCGATTCCTTTCATCACACCCTCTATCGGAACTGGATGGGGGCCAATCAGATGGATGAAATTACTGGGCCGACAACACGGAACCTTTCGGAAAGGCTCAGCATATACGCCCGCAGGTTTCCGGAAGGAAAAGCTGTGATATGCCACCACCAGTGGAGAGGGGGCGGCGACGCAGTCTACAGGACGCTTACATTCAAGGAGCTCGAGGATGAGACGAACCGGTATGCCCGGGGGCTGTCGGAAGCCGGGATAAAGAAGGACATGAAGACGATATTTCTGGTCACGCCTTCCCCGGAGTTCTTCGCCTTGACGTTCGCTCTTGTGAAGATAGGGGCGGTGATAGTGCTCATAGACCCGGGGATGGGGACGAGGAAGCTCATCAGCTCACTGGCATCCATCGAGGCTGAGGCATTCGTGGGTATCCCCCTGGCGCATCTGCTTAAAATATCGTCCCCGGGATCTTTCAGATCTCTCAAGGTCAAGGTTACCGTGGGGAGAAAATGGTTCTGGGGCGGGCTGGACCTGACAGATATCAGGTCCGATGATCCGTCCCCCTTCAGGCAGGTGGACAGGAAGCCGAACGATACCGTGGGGATATTCTTCACCAGCGGTTCAACGGGACCTCCGAAGGGGGTTGTGTACGAACATGGCATGTTCGATGCCCAGATGAGGTTCATGGACACCCACTTCGGATACGGTCCGGGTGACGTGGACCTTGCGACCTTCCCGCTGTTCTCACTATTCGACATCAATCTAGGGATAACGGCCGTGATCCCTGATATGGACATGACCAAGCCTGCAAAGGCCGACCCTGCAAAGATAGTCAAGGCCGTCAAGGACAACGGATGCACCAGCATATACGCCTCACCTGCACTCCTGAACAACCTTGCCGACCATTGTATAGAGAACAGGGTCAAATTGGGAACGGTAAGGAAGGTCGTTACGGCGGGGGCCCCGATAAGACCGGACCTCTTGAAGAGGCTTCATAAAGCGCTCCCCGACGGTGCACTGGTCCACACCCCCTACGGAGCGACGGAGGTCCTCCCCGTTTCGGATATCACCAGCAGAACGATAATGGAGCGCTCTCAGAAGAAGACCGCGCAAGGAGCTGGAACATGCATAGGAAAACCACTCCCCGGAAACGAGGTGAGGATCATAGAGATAACCGAAAGGCCCATCAAGAAATGGAGTGACGACCTTGCACTTGCCCCCGGCGAGATCGGGGAGATCTGCGTCAAGGGACCCACAGTTACGAAGGAATATTACCTGAAACCGGAAGCCAC
>JAFGJI010000039.1 GCA_016929175.1 Thermoplasmatota archaeon
ATAACAATTACTTTTTCGGATTGTCCAGAGGTTGATAGTTGACGGCATCCGAAGCAATGAGGTCCAGGCTCGGGATCGACCTCGGATCGACAACCGTAAAACTTGTGGTCCTTGGTCCCGGGACCAGACTTTTATACAAGGATTACAGGAGACACAATGCACAGGTTGCCGGGACACTCGGGGACATGATAGATGCCGCAAAGAAGAAGATCGGCGACGTGGAGGTCAGCGTTGCGATAACCGGCTCGGCAGGTCTGGGGGTCGCCGAGAGATACAACATCCCCTTCGTTCAGGAGGTCATTGCTGCGGCCGAGACCGTCAGGAAGCAATATGGCGACGTTCGCACACTCATAGACGTGGGCGGAGAGGATTCCAAGATGATCTTCTTCGACGACAGGATGAGGGTCGATATCAGGATGAACGGTAACTGTGCCGGAGGTACAGGAGCGTTCATCGACCAGATGGCGACCCTCCTCCATGTACCCTTAAAGGAACTCGATGATCTGGTGAAGAGGAGCAGCACCGTTCATCCTATCGCTTCCAGATGCGGGGTCTTCGCCAAGACGGACGTTCAGAACCTCATTTCAAGAAGGATAGGGAAAGAGGATATCGCGACTTCCGTCTTTCACGCCGTCGCCATCCAGACCGTTTCGACGCTTTCGAGAGGGTACGATCCAAGATCCAAGGTCCTGCTCTGCGGGGGTCCCTTCACATTCCTCCCGGAGCTGAAAAAGAGCTACATGGATGTCCTGGACCTTTCGGATGCCGATATGGTGGACCCGGAACACCCCGAGATGGTCCCGGCGATAGGAACAGCCCTTTACAACGAAACACCGAGGCTCGAGGTCACCTTGAGCGGGCTCAAGGACATCCTGACAGGCGAAGCTGTGACCAACGTTTTCCTCGGGAACCACCTTGACCCCCTGTTCCGAAACGATAAGGAGTATGCCCAGTGGGCTTCGAGAAGGATGACCCCCATAGGAAGAACCTCATCCTTGAAGGAAATGGATGGACGGGATTGCTTCCTGGGCATCGACACCGGCTCCACCACAACTAAGGTGGTCCTGATCGATGCTGATGGGAAAATTGTATACAGGTATTACGGGAACAATCAGGGAGACCCGATCAAGGCTGTCAGGGACGGTCTGGAGGGGTTGAGGAAGAACTCAGAAGGGCTGGACCTTCGCATCGCAGGAACTGCCGTTACCGGTTACGGGGAGGACCTTATCAAGGCTGCCTTCGGACTCGATATCGGGATGGTGGAGACCCTTGCCCATTTCAGGGCGGCAAGGGAGTTCCTGCCAGAGGTATCGTTCATACTGGACATCGGCGGGCAGGACATGAAGGCAATTTTCATACACGGTGGTGTCATAAACGATATCGAGATCAACGAGGCCTGCTCCTCGGGATGCGGGTCATTCATCGAGACCTTCGCGAACAACCTGGGGGAATCCGTTGAGGAATTCGCCCTCAAGGCATGCCATGCGAAACAGCCTTACGACCTCGGTACCAGATGCACTGTCTTCATGAACTCCAAGGTCAAACAGGCCCTTCGGGAAGGTGCGTCCGTGGGAGATATCTCCGCCGGACTTGCATTTTCGGTTGTGAAGAACTGCCTCTACAAGGTCCTGAAGATAAAGGACACTGATGTCCTCGGCGACCGTATCGTTGTCCAGGGCGGCACATTCAGGAACCCGGCGGTCCACAGGGCTCTGGAGCTGATCCTTGGCACTGAAGTGGTATGCTCGGACTCGCCGGAGCTCATGGGTGCTTACGGAGCGGCGCTCACTGCAATGGATTCTCGCGATGCATCCATGGGTGCATCGACCTTCATAGGGCTGGATTCGCTCAGCATCGCCACCGACATGACGGCACAACAGATAAGGTGCCAGGGGTGCCAGAACAACTGCGTGGTCACGAGGATGATGTTCCGATCCGGCAAGGTGTTCCATACGGGGAACAAATGCGAGAGGATATTCACCAACAAGGGAAGGGATGCCCCCAAGGGAGAGAACCTTGCCGATATCAAGCTCGGACTCCTGTTCGACAGGGACCTTGTTCCCAAAAATACACCGAAGGGAAGGATCGGGATACCAAGGGTCCTCAACATGTTCGAGAACTTCCCTTTCTGGAGCACCCTTCTCACAGGATGCGGGTTCGAGGTTGTCCTCTCCCCGCCCTCCACCTCGGAGATCCAGGAGCTTGGGTCAAGGTCCGTTATGTCCGAGAACATATGCTTCCCGGCCAAACTGGTTAACGGGCATGTCAAGAAGCTTACATCCATAGGCGTCGATCGGATATTCCTTCCCGTGGTCGTATACGAAAAGGAGGAGTTCAAGGGTGCCCTCAACACCTTCAACTGTCCCGTTGTCTCGGGGTATCCCGACGTTGTCAGGAGCGCGGTGGATCCCGCTGGAAGCTATGGTATCCCCTTCGATCCTCCGACTGTATCCTTCAGGAGCGAGACCCTGCTCAGGAAGGCCTCCTGGAAGTACCTTAAGGACCTGGGGGTTAAAAGGAGGTCCTTCGATCGGGCATTCGAACAGGCGTGCAGGGTTCAGAGCGGATACAAGGAGCAGGTCAAAGAGAGAGCATTAACTATCCTTGCAAAGGCCAAGAAGGACAGGCGTCTTGTCGTTCTGCTTGTAGGCCGTCCTTACCATATAGATCATCTGATCGATCACAAGATCACGGAGATGATCTGCAATATGGGAGCGGATGTGATAACGGAGGATTCGGTGCCCATCGAGGACAGAGAGATCAAAGGGATAGGCGTCCTCACACAGTGGCAGTATCCGAACAGGGTCTACAAAGCCGTGCAGTGGGCCGCCGGCCAGGACAATGTAGAGGTTGTCCAGTTGAACTCCTTCGGGTGCGGACCGGATGCCCTGGTCTGCGACGAGGCAAGGACCATACTTTCCGAAGCGGGGAAGAACCATACCCTTATCCGGATAGACGAGGTCTCCTCACCGGGTTCCATCAATCTCCGGCTCCGGTCCATGATGGAATCCATCGAGAAGAGGGGGGTCGGAAAGAGGTTCCAGCCCATCAAGAGAAAGACCACCCCTCCGTATTCCGAGCAGGACAGAAAGAAGAAGATAATCGCTCCGGATATGTCGAGGTTCTACTCTCCGATGATAGTCTCCGCCCTGAAACAGCAGGGTTATGAAGTGGACATACTGCCTCCCGCGGACAGGGAGTCCGTCGAGGTGGGATTGAAGTACTGCAACAACGAGATCTGCTATCCCGCCATCATTGTGATAGGAGACATATTGAAGGCCCTCCTGTCCGGCAAGTATGACCCAGAAGAGGTTGTTGCGGGGATAACTCAGACGGGGGGCCAGTGCCGGGCATCCAGCTATCTATCCCTGCTGAACAAGGCACTTACAACAGCTGGATTCGATAATGTGCCGATAATGACATTGACGACCTCCAGCCTTCCGCTGAACTATCAGCCCGGGATGAAGATAAACATGGTCAAGCTCCTGAGAATGGGGGTCCAGGGGGTGCTCTTCGCTGATTCCATAATGCAGATGTACTATGCGACAGCTGTCCGGGAGGTCTCCAAGGGGGAAGCGGACAGGGTAACGGACAAGTACATCGGCCTTGCCTCGAAGGCCATCGACCATGGCAGAGAGATGGAGCTCGTGGACCTTCTGGAAAGAGCGGTCTTCGAGTTCAACCGGATCGAGACCAACGGCGGACATCTTCCGACCATCGGCATCGTCGGTGAGATCTTCGTCAAGTACAACCCCTTCGCCAATTACCGCGTCGTTGACTGGATGGTCGAGCATGGGATAGAGGTCGTAGTGCCTCCCATCTTCGATTTCTTTGCACAGGAATACCTGAACCAGAGGTTCCACATCGACAGCAACACGAAGAACAGGGATATGAAGTACTGGATCAGCTACCCCGAGGAATGGTATGCGAGGTATCATCTGAGAAGGTACGAGAAGACAAGGATGAAGTTCAAGCATTACAGGAAGAACCACTACATCGGACATCTCTCGAAGAACGCAAAGGATGTCGTATCCATGGTGAACCAGTTCGGGGAGGGATGGTTGATACCCGCCGAGATCGGTGCTTTCGCGGAGGAGAACGTGAACCATGTCGTATGCCTCCAGCCGTTCGGCTGCATATCGAACCATATAATCGGGAAGGGCGTTGAGAAGGCTCTCAAGGCGAAATATCCCGACCTCAACGTTCTGTATCTGGATATGGATGCGGGCTCTTCCGAGGTGAACCTCTACAACAGGCTGAGCTTCATTGTCCGGTCCGCCAGAGAGGACCTGGTCAGGTCCGGATGATGAAGATACTGCACAGAAACCGTAATGGCGATACATTTTAGAGGTGATCTTGTCCTTCCGGGGAACAGTATCATGTCATCATGAACTGATGTGGACCGGAGGGTTCAAAATGCGCTTGAAGGAGCTGCTTGTTGTAATACCCCACAGTGGTATCATCATTCCCGAAGAGATAGATCCTGGCAGCCTGTCAGAGGATCTTCCGTACTTGATGAGGAACATAGACTGGTACACCAATTATCTTTACGATCTTCGGGACATTCTCGAGAACAGACAGGTAACCTTCCCTTACTGCAGTCTGCTCCTCGAGGCGAACCGCCACCCCGATATAATTGACGATAGCGTGCCCCTCAAGGATGTATTCGGTGAGAGCATATACAAACGAAGAAAAGCACCGAACGAGACGCTGAGAAAGGCACTTTCGGAAAAATATCTGCTTCCTTTCCACGAATCGATAACGAGGAATATTGCAGCCGGTGCGGACTTTTTGCTCGAGGCACACTCGACCATAACCGCGCGCGGGGTCAACGAGAACCAGATCGACCTTATGAACTTTCAGCATTCCTCGCAGGACGAAGGACCTGTACATTTCTCTCCTTCGATCTTCATCAAGACCTACGCAGAGGAATTGAGAAAAAGACTCCCTGAGGTCGAGGTCACGGTAAATGCATCGGAGTATCATGAGGTCTACGGTCATATCTGCGCCCAACATTCGGTGAACGCGATCGGCCGTATAGGAAAGCGTGTTCCGGGTATCGTTCAGGAGACGAACCAGAGATTGTACATGAGGGATGACGGAACACCGGACATCATGGCCATAGAGAAGCTGAGAAGGGCTTTCGCGGGAGCTTTGTACCAAACACTTGTGAAGATCCAGAACCAGGAGCAGGCGAACAAGGTTCTTGACCTGCCGATAACCAGACAGACATACGATTTCGATTGCGGTGCAAAATCGCTGCAGACGTTATTGGCCTATTACGGGATCGATATCCGTGAGGACTCTCTCATGAAGGAGCTGAGTATATCGAAGATCGACGGATCCAGCATAGATTCCATCATATCGCTTGCGGAAAGCAAGGGTTTCACCGTAGAGGCTCGGGAAAAGATGACCATCGAGGATATAAAAGAGAGCATCGATGAAGAACATCCTGTCCTCGTCCTGCTCCAGGCATGGGCTGACAGGAAACTGACGAGCGCACAATGGCGGAGAAACCTCGATGATGGTCATTATGTCCTGGTAATAGGCTACGGAAAGGACAAACTCGTATTCGAGGATCCTTCGACCTTCCACAGGACATGGCTTCACAACAGGGAATTCATGGACAGGTGGCACGACAGGGATCCGAGGGGCAACAGGATCATTTCACGTTTCGGAATGATACTGCTTGGAAGGGAACCGATCGGGCACTCCATAGTGCACATGGATTGATGATCATATCTCCCCGTTCATCTCCTCTCGTAGACACCTGCGAAAAAGGGGTACCCGAGTACTGGTCCCCATCTCTCGAAGTATGAATTTCGAATTTCCCGCCTCTTTCGGATCTCATCCTCCGTATGTCTGTTCAGATTGCATCCGGAAGGGGCCCTCCACAGGGGCGTCAAAGCTTTGAACAGGAGCGCCTGTGGCCACAGCCTGGGAAGCTGATGCTCGATGAAAATGAACTTTCCCCCCTTTTTCAGGACCCTTACACCTTCCGAGATGACCGCTGAAGGGTCTTCCACTGTGCACAGTATCAACGTGGATACCACATTGTCAAAGGAATTCGATCGGAAGGGGAGCTTCTCACCAAAACCCAGCCTTGATCTGAGGCATCTTCCACCCTCGACCCCCCAACCCCCTCCCCTCGCTTTTCTTTTAAGATATCTGATGTTGTCGTGTGAAGGGTCGATCACGGTAACGCATTCGACGGTTTCGGGATAATATCCCAGGTTCGCTCCGGTTCCGGAACCAATGTCGAGAACATGCCCCTTCAAACCCGACAGCAACTTTCTTCTCCTTCTTCCGAACCAGATAGCTTCCATCGGTGTTAAAACAATGTCGTATGTCCGGGGCTGCCTGTCGATGGAGTATATTCTTGTCATGACCTTCAATCGGAGAACTGGGCCCCGCACTTGGGGCAGTATTTCCATTCCTGCTCGGAGGGGTATTTGCAGACCGGACAGTAGGAGCTTGCTCTCTCCTTCTCCTTGATGACCTTCTTCTTGACATCATTGATCAATATCTTTTTGTCAATGGAACCCGGGAACTGGTAGAATATCAG
>JAFGJI010000299.1 GCA_016929175.1 Thermoplasmatota archaeon
GGCGGCCTGTTGAACATCAAGGGACGGGCCCTTCCGGTCCCTGGTCCGCCATGAGATCTGGGTCGAGTCGTCATATGCCGCTCCCCGGTGTCCAGTCGAAAATCACCTACCGCATATAGATTGATTTTGGCCAAATGATATTATGTTAGAACGCTTGACGCCAAATATGTTGGAGGCATCATCCCCGGCGAAGGCGATACTCTTCGGGGAGCATGCCGTTGTTTACGGAAAACCGGCAATAGCGATCTCACTCGACCGCAGGATGAACCTGACCGTATTCCCGGCAGGCGAAGCAACGGTGGATGGGGGTCGTCTGTCAATGAGAAAACACCGATACGTCAAAAAGGCCTACGGGGAACTCTGGGAAGGTCCAGCCATAGCCTTCAGGACCCGGTCCTCGATCCCTTCAGCATCGGGACTGGGTTCAAGTGCGGCACTTTCATGCTCTGCGGTGGCTGCCATGCTGTTCCTTCGGGGAGATCTGTCAGAGGAGAACATCGCAAGGAAGGCATTCGAAGTGGAGTACGCCGTTCAGGGACGGGCTTCACCGACCGATACTTCCTGCTCGACCCACGGAAATGCCATAATGGTCTCACCCCTGGCGGGGGATGACCTCCTGTGGACCATACTCGCCGGGGAAAACGTCTGGAATGTACATCATGTGGATCCGCCCGAACTCAAACTCGTGGTTGGATATACGAAAAAACCTTCCATAACACCGATCCAGGTCGAAAAGGTCAGGAATTACTACAACAGATCGGGATTCGCCAGGGAGACCATAGATGATATCGGGTCGCTTGCATTGGACGGCATGAAGGCGCTGCGGTCCAGGGACCTCGTGGAAATAGGGGAGCTGATGGACAGGAACCATTCCCTTCTCACGATACTGGGCGTCACCTCCAGGGAGCTGGACAAGCTCAGGGATGCCGCGGGACCTCTGTCCTACGGGACCAAGCTTACAGGTGCGGGAGGCGGGGGGTCGATCATTGCCCTTACGGAGAGACCGGATGAGGTATGCGAGGCGATCAGGGTCCGGGGGGGTGTCCCGTTCTCCGTAAGTACAACCCGGAAAGGAACATCCGTCGAGGTAACTGACAGAAATGCGCTCGATATTTTCATTAAGCCCGGTCCAGGTAAAAAGGATTAAATAATCCACCCTTTAATAATCGTCACGGTTGGGGATCATGCCCGTACGGGTCAAGATAAGGTTTTGATATGCATGAGATACGGAGATAAGGACGGTTACAACGAGATATATGATAGTAACGGGGAACTAATCCTTCATCCCAACGAGAAGGCACTTGTTGTCGAGGAGAACGTCGTCCCGACCTTCAAGTCCACATGGAGATATTACGGAGGAGACTACCTTCTGGAGGCGTCCAAAGGTACGATCTACCTGACCAACGAGAGGTTGATCTTCATCAACATTCCGGAGAGGATGTTCGCCATCGGCGGGGACGAAGCGAGGGCAGTGAGCACCGATATGGACAGGAGCTTGGAGTTTAGCAACCTTTCTGCCGGTGCCACCACAAGGGAATACTTCGAGGTCCCGAACATCGAGATGATGGCTTCCGAGAAGAAGGAAGGAGCTGTCTCGTTGGGAGAGATGGTAAACCTTTACATACTGTCATCCGGAAACCAGTATCACATATCCATGGTGCTTCCCTCGGATTCGGACCTTCTCAAGAGGTTGATGAACAAGCGCGTCGGGAACCTGGACCAGCTGGTGAACAATCTCAAGGACTATTTCCAGAAGGACGATTGGATGTTCACCGAGGCGGAGAAGAGCATCTACCTGAAACCTCAGGAAAAGGAACCTCTGACGGGTCCGTCCCTGTCGGCAGGAGTTACAGATGAAGAAGAGGGAACAGGCGCGTCAACACCGCCGCAGATCGAACCCCAACCCTTCGATCCCACCATCCCTGCCCGGAGGCTTCGGGATGGACCGGGAGAGGGGTCGGTCGCTTATTTTCAGACCCTGTACCGCAAGGGTCTGATCAGGGATGATATCTACCGGAGGCTCATGGAGCAGTACGGAATTCCCCCGGAAACCGGTCTGGAGAGAATAAATGACACCGGTCCTTCGGCCAAGACCGGAGAGGACCTCTCTCGGGAAGGGCCTTCCCCTGATGATGCTGCCCCCCAGGAGACCGATGAAGAGCTGCTTACAATGCTCAACGAAACACTTTCCGATTTCTCCGATGAATCGGAGGAGATCACTCCTGCTGTCGAAGATAATAAGACCCAGCCTGCCGCCGAAGATGAACAGGAATGACGGGATCATCCCTCGAACTTCTCCAGGAACACACCGAATGCATGGTGCCCCATGTAGACATCCATCTTTGACACCACCTCGAATGGAGAATGCATCGAGAGGAGCGGAATTCCAATATCCAGGACATCGATGTTCCTCGAGGCCATGAACTTTGCGACAGTTCCGCCTCCACCCTCATCCACCCTGCCGGTCTCCTGCATCTGCCAGATCACTTTCTCCGAATTGAAGAGCTTCCTTATCGACCCCACCATCTCCGCAGATGCGTCATTGGCTCCCGTCTTTCCTCCTTTCCCGGTATATTTCGTTATGGTAACTCCGGCTCCCAGTCGGGCAGAGTTCGTGGGGTCCTGCACGGATCTGAAGGTCGGGTTCATCCCGGACTTCACATCGGCGGAGATGGCAAACGAGGATGATAGTGCCTGCATCAGTTCCCTCCTCGTCCCCTGCATCCCGGACCACTCAAGGAGATCGTACATCACCAGCTCCAGGTACTGCGATCTCGCACCCGTGTTGCCATCGGATCCTATCTCTTCTTTGTCGAAGTTCATCACCAGTGCCCACCGTTTCGGGACCCTGTTCCTCTCCTTCAGATCTATCAGGGACTGCATGGCACAGAAACTTGACACTTTGTTGTCATGCCCGTAAGCCCCGACCAGGCCTCCATCCAGGCCAATATCTCTGGGCTTCCAGGCGGGAACCAGGGTCAGGTCGGAGGATATGAGGTCCTCCTCCGTGAGACCGTATTCCCTGTTGAGGTATCTCAGAACCTCCCCGACCACGGGGCTCCTGTCCTCCGGACCGTCCGGCATCGGTCCAGAACCTATCAGGGCAAGCATCTCCTCGCCCCTGATGGCATCCGATATCTTTCTTTTGTCCTGGACCTTTTTGGAAAGATGTGGGAGAAGATCGGGGATAATGAAGACCGGATCGGTATCCTTCTCGCCGATCTGCAGGTCCACCGTGGATCCGTCGGCCCTGACGACCCTGCCGTGGAGTGCCAGGGGGATGTTGACCCAGTGGTATTTCTTCATCCCTCCGTAATAATGGGTCCTCATCAGCCCCATACCAGTATCCGGGTCCCCGTCCAGAGGAAGCGGTTTGAGATCGATCCTGGGGGAATCGAGGTGGGTTACCACCATGTTGAAACCCCTGACAAGGTCCAGGCTCCCGGAGATACCGGCCATCAACTGCCTGTCCCTGTTAACCTGGAAGAACCCCTCACCGGGTCGGGGCTTTCCCTTCGGCATTTCGGAAAGCTCCAGGAAACCGCAGCTTTTGAGCCTTTCCGTCCAGTAGATGACGGCTTCCCTTTCCGTCTTCGCCCTGTCGATGTGATCGATGTAGGAACTCGAGAGCCTTTCAACCTCCCGCGCTTCATCCAGGTGCTCGGCGGTCCAGCGCCTCTTCCAGGAGTGGGGGTCCTTTACCGCTCTCCTGACAGCCTTCTTCACTGCTTTCTTCTTCGATGGGACCATGGTGGCAGAAGGTCGGAAAATGTGATAAATATATCCCCTGCCCCTGATCCATATCCTCGATCCCCGGACCTTTGCATGATTCTTCAGGAAACCGAATATCATCAAAACAAATTTATATGGCACTCCCGAATGAAATCGCGTGAAAGAAATGAAAAAGGAGGAGCTTGGTTGAAAAGACAAGCCATGAAGGTCTACAAGTCAGGCGACCAGATACACATCGCGGTCACCAGGAACTTCGAGGATACCGCAACGGAGTTCTTTCGCTTCTGCAAGGACAACCACTACAATCCGTCCGAGGTGATCCGCTCCTGTATGGAGCAGTGGTTGAACCGACAGCAGAGGATCAAGGAGATGATGGAATCCGACTACGAGACGGATGTTCGGATGGGGATGGAAAGAGAAAGAAGGTTCATCCAGAGGATGAAGGAGGAGGGGCTCTCCTGATCGTTCGGTTTCCTTTCCCCTCCCTTTAAGACAATTTTTAATATAGAAAGCGAGCAGCTATACCCTCCCCTGGAAAAGTGTTGCCCATGAAGAGAGAGCTGTCCTGTTTTGGTATCGCGGCCCTTGATGAACTCGTGGGACCGGGTATTCCAAGGGGCTCGGTCATCAACATAACGGGTCCACCGGGGACAGGAAAGACCAATATCTCGCTCTCGTTCATCTCCGGAGGCCTTGAAAGCGGAGAAGCTGTCCTGCACGTCAGCTTCACATCCGTGCCCCTTGTCAATATCATAAAGGACCTCAAGGACATCGAGAGGCTGCGGCCTCTCTTCTCAACGGACGAACCGATGATCATGGACCTTCTGGACCTCAGGAGATCGGAGCTGCTCATAGGTATCATAAAGGACGGCTCACTGGACCGGCTCGTCCTAGACCACCCCGAAGCAATGGCGTTCAGGAACGCGGGAAGCTGGTTCGCGATGCTCGAGGAGCTGCTGGGGGTGGCAAGGTCCCACGGTGTCACAACGCTTCTGGTGGATTACGACCGTGGCCCCCAATCGGGAGTCGGGATGTACGTATCCGACGGGATCGTCTCGCTGTTCAGGGAAGGCGGGAGGACGGCCGCCAGGATCGACAAGTGGGATATGGACCCGGAGCTTGTTGGAAGGGTGGTAAGGGAGGAGGTGCCCGGGGCTTGGAGGAAGTAGGGCTCGACCGATCAAGGCTCCTGTCGGTCCGGGGAATGGGTGAAGGGAAGCTCGATTCGATATTGAGGCATCTTGGGGGGGAGCAGGGACTTCAGAGTGCCCTTGCCGGGGGGAACGTATCGCTCATATCGAGCGTGGACGGGATATCACAGAGAATGGCTGTCGAGCTCGTACTATCATTCAAAGGCCTGGAGCCCGGCCACGTGATGGGAACAGAGGCTTCCAGGCAGGTGTATGGTTCGATAATGGAGATTCTCAGGGAACACATGCACACCGAAACCTCCAGGAACAGGGCTCTTCTTCTGGTCCCGGGAGGGGACCTCAGGGAGGACCAAAGGTCGGCGGAAGAGGTGCATTCCTTCAGATATCTTCTGGAGGGGAGGGACCGTGCTCTGGTGGAGGAACTCCTTGGAACGGTGTCGAAGAGGCCCGTGACCCGGACAACGAGAAGGAAGGACCCGTACATTCTGCTTGTGGAAGATGAGGAGGCATATCAGGGCATCAGGAGAAAAGGACTCGATTCTACATGCCTCGTGATCACCCCGGACGAACTGTCCAGCGGTCTGGAAGGGGACGTTATCTATGTTTACAGCAGAAGGGAGCTGGATGAGGAACTTCTGCCGATGGTTGTGGCAGTGCACCATTCCAGCCCCGATCACGAGATCGTCCCCGAGAGGTCCATGGACGGCATCCTTCCCCAGCTCGAGAGAATCAAGGCAGTATCAGGGCTCAGGTCGCTCTTCGGTGAAGGGACTGTCTGCGGGAGGGCGGTCGAGGTCATGGATGAGCTGTCTGCACTTTCACACGGGCCCCTGGAACCCGATGAGGTCCGAAAGAAGGTGGAGGAGATAAGGATAGAGGTGGAGACGTCCCTGAAAGCCGCAATATCCGGACTGACACTGTCCGGCGAAGATACCCTCTCGATTCTTTCCAGCGGGGAGACATTGCCGCTTCGGGACATATACCGGCAGCATGCCAGGATGGCGGTGGACAGGATACTTGGGTCACTGGGCGTGAAAAAGGACCTTTTCCGGATGAGGTATCCCCTGGAGGTCGACCATGAAGCTCTAGAGAGCATGATCCTGGGAATGAAGGAGAAGGCTGCCATGGAGCGGTTCCGGAGAAAGGTCGAACTGGCCTGCGAACTCGCTTCCCTCAGGGATGAGATCATGACGGAGCTCGATTGGGCGGTGGACCTGGACTGGAAGTGGGGGCTCGGGACCTTCGTGGAGGACCTTGCTCTGGCCCCGTTCGAGGTATGCGATGGCTATCTCGCTTTGAAGGGTGCCTCTGACCTGCAGCTGAGGCGGCATCGCCAGTACCAGAAGGTGGACTACCATCTGGGTGCGGTCCCTGCCGGGATGAAGGACCTTTTTCCCCGTCTTGATGTGTCCGATTCGAGGACCGCCATGCTCACGGGGGCGAACTCCGGCGGTAAGACCACGCTCCTGATGACCATCGCACAGGTGCTGATAATGGCAAGGATGGGGCTCCCCGTTCCGGCGGAGAGGGCGTTCCTACCCGATATCGACAAGGTATTCATATACAAACCCGGGAGAAGACTGGATGCAGGCGGTCTCGAGGAGTTTCTCAAGGAGCTGCTGCCCCTTTCAATGAAGATCGACGGCAGTTCGATCGTCCTTGCGGACGAGCTAGAGGCTATGACGGAGCTCGAGGCCGCATCCAGGATAATAGGGGTTTTCCTGGAGGAGCTTTCTTCCCGGGGCGCCTATTCGGTTGTTGTCACCCATATGGCGGCCGAGATAGGCAATTACACCGGCTGCAGGGTGGACGGCATAGAGGCGAGAGGCCTTGATGACAAGCACAACCTGATCGTAGATAGGACCCCGGTCATCGGACTGTATGCAAGGTCGACCCCGGAACTGATATTGAAGAAATTACTGGCAAGGGCAAGCGGAGATGAGAAGGAGATCTACGAGAAGGTCCTCAAGAGCTTCCAAAGCGGCGGGTAAATGAATAAGGATCAGAAGCTTTTTGATCTTGATCCCGCCTCCATAACCTGCTCCCAGCTCGCTATCTCCCCGTTCAGGTCCTTTATCAGACCACCGATGCAGTAGAGGTTGATGAGTATTGCAGA
>JAFGJI010000300.1 GCA_016929175.1 Thermoplasmatota archaeon
CTCCAGCTCCGAGACCATATCGGATATCAAGGATTCTTCTCTCAAGTGCTTCTCCCATTCCCTTTCCATCGATATCTGATATGACACATAGAATGTCGTCATTACAATAAGGGAGATCGCCAGATAGGCGAAGGCCTCCCTTCCTTCGATGTCATCCATACTGCAGGGACGCCTCATAGGGACCTGCCTCCCATCTCCATGGAACCATCATGCATCGAGAGATACAGAAGAAAGACCCGGCCGTCCCCGTCCCTGTGAGACCAGCTTACGAACTCTCCTCCGGGGGTGTCAGTAACGTACTCTCCGGTATGTACTATGAGTACGGAAGCGAGCCCGTCCGGAGTTGCCGCAAGAACGGATGAAAGACCGGACAGTGGATGGAACGAACCGTCGAACGACGTCCTGACACCGTGTCCATCCCAGACCAGGACGATCTCATCATATATGACCGGATCGGGCATGCCTGCTCCCGAACTCTGGAGGAAGGCTATCAGGGAATTGCCAAGGCCCCTCGCCTGGTAGTTCCTGAGATATACGATGTCCTCATCATGGCCTTCCCCCTCCTGGATGAAGGAGAGGGCTCCGAATATCAGACCCGCTGAGATGATCAGCAGGAACATCGAGGTTGCGGTCTCCATTCCACTGTGATCATTTGGATTCCTCATTTTCCGGAACCCCCATAGATGGAAACCTCCATGATGCAGGGGATCACAACGTCGTCATTGTCGATGAGAACGGTACAGCCGTGAACGATCGAACGGTGTTCTGCCATTTCGACAGAGCTGTCAAGAGACCCCTGGGAGAAGTGAAAACCGAGAGAAATGGACACCGACCTGAAAAACACTGTCACATCCCCGTTCAGAGGGAATGGACATCTTTTTATACTGTCCAGACAGGAGATGGCCTCCATTTCGAGAATGCCATCCCCGTCCGGGTCGAACCCTTTCCATGTCCTGATCGAACCGAGAACGAACACCCAATCCACCGGGCCTTCATCCGGTTCATCACTACCGATTGTACCGACACCATATATCAAGGACAGCACGATGACAACGGCAAGCGAGAATGCCAGCAGGTCCCCTGCATGGGAGACGGCACCAACGTCCCCAATCCTCATGACGGTAAAGAAAGGGAAATGGGATTTATATTTTTTCAAACCAGTATCAGGATCGTTGTTTGGACCTCGCTCATATCAACTATTGCACGCAGTTGAAACCCGCACAGCAGAGTGGATGATGCCTCATCACATCGAATATGGAGACCCATGGAACAGAGGAGCTCAGACGATACCATGATCGATCATGGAATCGGCTACCTTGATGAAGCCGGCAATGTTCGCACCGATAACGAGGTTGCCCTTGTGTCCGAACTTCTCAGCGGCGTCCCATGAGTTCTTGTGGATGTTCACCATGATCTGATGAAGCTCCTGGTCCACCCTCTCGAACGTCCAGGCGATTCCCACATGGTTCTGGGCCATCTCAAGACCGGATGTGGCCACCCCGCCTGCATTGGCTGCCTTAGCAGGTCCGAAGAGGATCCCGTTCTCTATGAAGTGGTCGACAGCTTCCGGAACGGTGGGCATGTTGGCACCCTCCGAAACGGCAATGCATCCGTTGTTGACGAGTGCTTTTGCCTCGTCAAGGTTGATCTCGTTCTGAGTGGCACAAGGCATCGCGACATCGCAGGGGATCTCCCATGGTCTCTTTCCGGGGAAGTATTCGACCCCGAACTTGTCGGCGTATTCTGAGATCCTGCCCCTCCTGAGGTTCTTCAGCTCCAGGACGTATTTCCATTTATCGCCTGCGATACCGTCTGGATCGTAAACGTAACCCGAGGAATCGGAAAGGGTAACCACCTTGCCCCCGAGCTGGGTGACCTTCTGGGCAGCATACTGGGCAACGTTCCCTGACCCTGAAATGGTCACGGTCTTGCCACTGAAGGATTCCTTTCTGGTCTTCAGCATTTCCTCGGCGAAGTAGGTGGCACCGTAACCGGTCGCCTCAGGTCTTGCCAGGGAGCCGCCCCAGTTGATACCTTTTCCGGTAAGGACCGCCTCGAACCTGTTCACGAGCTTCTTGTACTGGCCGAAGAGATATCCTATCTCCCGGCCCCCTACACCGATATCTCCCGCTGGAACATCCGTATTCGGTCCGATGTGCCTGAAGAGTTCGGACATGAAGCTCTGACAGAACCTCATGACCTCCATGTCGGACTTCCCCTTTGGATCGAAATCAGACCCGCCCTTTCCGCCGCCCATCGGGAGGCCGGTGAGTGAGTTCTTGAAGATCTGTTCGAATCCCAGGAACTTGATGATGCCTATGTATACTGACGGGTGGAACCTGATCCCTCCCTTGTACGGGCCGATGGCAGAGTTGAACTCGATCCTGAAGCCCCTGTTGACCTGGATCTCTCCATTATCGTCCACCCAGGGTACCCTGAACATGATCTGCCTCTCCGGTTCGACCATTCTCTCGAGCACCCTGAACCTCTCGTACTCGGGATGTTTCTTGAGGACAGGTTGAACTGATTCAGCTACCTCTTTTACAGCCTGATGGTATTCCTTCTCTCCGGGGTTCTTTGCGATCACCCAATCCATGAATTGCTCGATGTCCACTTGAATTCCTCCTTCATCCCCGCCGTCCGCCACGGAGCGGATCCCGCTTCGGAACAGGGGCTATATGGGGCATTGCCATGACCCGATGCCCCTCAGGGAGGGATAACGGGCCGAAACTGAAACCGGGTTTCCATATTTAACAGTACCTTTTTATCCATGGGAGGAGTACAATAAAATGAGCATTAGGTTGTTCCATATGGACTGACATTGTGAGCGATAGTGGTCGGATTGATTAATATGTTGTTTCCAATGGTTACGGATGGTTCACTCTTTCGGCATGTTCATGGGAAGATCTTCCGGAGCTCCAGGGGTTTTCCGGCGACTGTATCGAGCATGGTATGGCGATCGTACATCGAGACCGCGTCCATGGGCCGACCCATGGTCTCCGCATTCGTTTGTACATAGGGGACGGGAATATCCATTTTTGGACAGATGAACTAATGGATCATGGTCGCATGGACCTCCTTCAACAAGTGAATACCGGCACCTCACCATCGTCGTTGACAATGAGTAGCTGGACGTTGCACTCTCTTTCGGGGGTCTTGATCATGTTCTCGATATCCGGGTCGATGCGGAAGCCCTCGACATTGGCTCGACCTGCTCCAGAACGGATGCGTATAAAGACTGGACCATTTCCCGACCTCCATATTGATGGAGCGTTGAAAAAATCCATGATATTACACCTTTCATCGATGAGGTTCATTCCTCGGGCTGCTCGATCCTTCCGTGGAGGAGGAGGATCGGTATCAGAAAGACCAGCATGATCAGAGCAAATGTAACGATCAGGACGAGAACAGGAATGACATCATGACCGTCTTCCTTTTCTTTCTCCAGGATGACTTCGTAGGAGACCACAGACCCGGGGACAACAGTCACGGTCAGGAACACGGTCCTGTAACCTTCAGACCCAACCATTATCTCGTGATCCCCCGGTGTGAGATCACCTACCTCGATACGTCCGGAATGTCCCTGTCCATCCCCGTATACTTTGTTCAATGATATGATCGTCACCCAGGCTCCAGCCACTGGACGTTCATTATCGTCCATCACCTGAACGATCAGCGTTCCGGAGGGTTGATCGATCGGTCCTTCCCCTGTGGAGAATTTAAATGTAAAAGGCGGCATTCCATTTCCAGCAAGGTCATTTCCGGTAACCGTGACATTGAATTCCATTCCGTGATCGAGCACTATCAAGGGAGTGATCTGCACCTCATCCTCCGAGACCGGATCGTATGCAAATTCCAGTTCTGGAATGGCGATACCAATGGTATTTTCCATCATCGGTTCGGAAAAAATGATCCATATCTTATCATTGGCCTTCCATTCCGTTTCCTTCGGCCCCCATGATAGAACAAAAGGTGAAGTATTGTCAACGATCAAGTCGACACTTCTTCTGAACACATTCCCGGCCAGGTCTTGGGTCATCAGTTCGATAAGATGACCTCCATCCGAAAGGACGATATCGAGCGATCCAATGAAGGGATCGATAGGGTTCCATTCCTGATCGATCGGACGCCACCACATCCTCAGGGTCCCGTTCTCGGAATTGTCGAACCCCCACCGGATATGAACAGGATTGTTCGTCCTCCCCCCACCGATCACAAAGAATGAGGGCGGGACGGTATCGACCATGAAGGATACGGTATCCTCTGCGGTATTCCCGAAGCGGTCGGTCGCTATCAAGGAGACCGTATTCGTTCCCTCCACGGCATCTATTGTGATGTTACCTTCACTCCGGGTAGGATCGAGGCTCGTCCGTTCAGGACCGTTGCGCTCGATCGACAGCTCCAGGAGATCGCCGCCAACATTGGAGCGTGCTTCCCATCTGATGCGCATCAAGGTATCGTTCACAACGGCCCCTTCGGGGGGGAACAATATCCTGACATACGGTGGGGTCCATGATCCCGGAAAGACGTAGGTCACTGTCCTGCTCCTCCCCGCAAGGCTCTTAGATCTTAGCCTGAATTCGATCTCCGACCCGTTGAAAACAATACCAGGGTCCAAAAAGTAGCTTCCCGTCCCATCGATATCGATATCGAAAGACCTCATATTCCCGTTCGATGACACCTCAACTTTGGTAGAAAGAACCGGAGCTACCATGAGACCTTCATCCATTTTGAATGAGAACGCAACGGTCCAGTTACCATCGTCCTTTGTAATATTGGCATAAAGATCGCGGGGAGCGGGTAATATTGCTTCCGGGGGATACCTGAGTGGATACGGGTCGTTATCGTATATCCCTGGACCTACCCGGTATGGATCATCAAGAATGCCATCGTCATCGATGTCACCCGAATATTTTTCCCAGGTGTTCCAGTGGTTGTGGTCGAACTCTGTGGAGGAGTCGCTGTTTTTCACTTGTGGCTCATGATCGACAAGGAAGGAAGTGCCGTTGTTGAAGAGGAAACAGTTGCGGTCCACCTTGTTGTAACGGCAGCCTTTATCGATCCTCAGACCGAAACCCGAACTGTTCATGATCAGGTTGCCGGAAACCTCAGCCCCCCGTGTAGCTCCCATGACATGCATGCCTTCACCGAGGCGGGAGAACAGGTCCTTTCGGATATCCACGTCCAGACAGTCATGGAGGATTACCCCTGTTCCTTTACCATCCTTGAAAGAGCAATCGGTGATATCCACAAGGGACGCTCCTCTCAGATCAATTGCGATATCATCTATGCGGTTGATCGATACTCCTTCGATAAGCATATGTTCTGTTGATATTACTTTGATGCCGCAGCTGACATTGATGAGGTATAGATCATCGATGATCACATTGGAGCATTCGAATATTTCGAGGGCATTGTACTGGTCCCTGAAGGTGCAATTCGAGATCTTCACATCGATACAAAAGGAGATCAGCATTGAATTCGTTATGTTGTCGGACCCCATATGGCCGATCTCGACGGGGCCCGAGCCAACGATGATGACCTGGCCTAAACAGGCTGCATCGACATCCACATTGTTACCGGAGACCACCATGTATACGGGTCGGAAATTGACGGTATTGTTCTCGTAGATGCCTATCCCTCTGAAATGGTCAACTGTATCACCGCTGATATGGAACGAGCAGTTGAGGAGGGAGTTCATTTTCAGCTCGATGTTGCCGCACCCATGGAACTCCATTCCGTACAGGCTGCAATCCGCTACATGATTACCCGAGATCTCAAGGCCTTCCGAAGACACAATGATAAGACCGTATTCCTTCATGCAACGGATCCGATTGCCCCGAACCTCCGAATTGCCGGATCGGACATCGATCATCCGTATCCCTGTCGTGCAGTTTGTAAAAGTATTGCCTCCTATGAAGAGGTCCTCCGAATTTGTATTGATACCCACGCCGCATCCTGAAAAGGTATTGTCCTCGATCAACTCATTATCGCTTCTTTTCGATAGGATGCCGACGGCTTCGTTCAAGAACTCGTTAAAATGGATATCCATGAACGATACTTCCAGATAAAGGCCGGTTTCCTTATTGTCCTTGAAAATGTTATATGACATATCATCGTAATATTCGGGCGGGTTGCGCCACCCTCTCTCTATCTTCATTCCAATGACGTTTTCTTCTATCCGGTTCTCCACGTATCTGTTCTGCCATGTGGGACCGATGATGTGGACCCCAACCTCATTTTCGATCACATCACACCCATTCATGATGAACTGCGATGTGACATCGCTCAGAAATATCCCTTCCAGGTTCCGGGATACCTCCGTATATTCAACGATCACGACCCCGTTCCACATACCGAACAGACCGTAATAGAAATTCCCGGATAGCCTGCACCCTGTTATCCTGACCGATCTACACTCCACCGCCTCTATCCCCACTGTCCCGTCGCTCAGATCGCATTGGTTTATCTGGGCATGATCGACAGCTCCGAGAAGGATCTGGCCCGCACCCATTGACCTGTTGATCATAAGATCGACCTCGTCATGGTGATGGTAAACACTGCCTCCGTTCACCGTATTGTTCCTTGATATGTTCTGCCGTCGAAAGATCTCCACTTCCGGCTCTATATAGAAAGAGCAGCCGATCATGGAATTGTTGTGGAAATGATTGTTAAAACAGCCCGAACCTATGTAAATCCCGTATTCACCGTTATCGATCAGGGTGTTGTTGATAACCGTGATATTGCTGGCTCCTCCAGCAAGGTGCAGACCGTCACCGTAATCCCTTGCCTC
>JAFGJI010000301.1 GCA_016929175.1 Thermoplasmatota archaeon
AACCCGGTCTATACACCCCCCAACGTACTGAACGTTAAGGGCTTCAACTCCACAACGGGAGAGGAGATGGAACTCTACAGTGTCTCGATCCACGGTCTGAATTCACTTGCGGACCACACAAACGTCAATGATTATTCCTACACGCCGGACAGCGTTACCGGCTATCACCAGCTGGAGGTTGGAAAAGGAGAATACAGCATCAGGGCCTCCACCAGCCTGGATCCAATACTGAACGTCTCATTCGAGATCTACAACTTTGCGGTGGTCAACGATACCGATGTGTTCCATCATATCCAATTTCCCATACCTGGAGAATGGAGAAAGGTGAACGTGCACTTGGAGGGCGAGAGCGGGCCTCTTTATTACGCCTACGCGGATTACTATCTTAACCTTGATGGGTTGATGTTGAGAGGAGAGACGCACACGGACCCATCGGGTGATGCGGTTATGTTCATTCCCGCCTGGACCGATATAGAGCTTGATATCTGGGATTATACCTATGACCGCAAATACGTGACCATCGAGGCAGGGCCCCCTGCATCAACGGTTGATGTCGACGAGACACTGGAATATGTTGGAATATTCACACCCCCAACCGGACAGTTATCACTGCTTGTCACTGACGAAGTGACGGGGCTCCCTCTGCCCGCCACAAGGGTGAGTGCAAATACTTACCTCAGTGAGGAGGGATACTGGATAAACATCTACGGTGTCACCTCCGAAGATGGATACCTCAACAAGAGCGTCGATGCGGGTTTCTATCCCGAAATGTCTCTGAGATCGACCCTGGGCACGGGGACCATCAAGAACGTGACGATCCTTGAGACAGGCACAAATTCCTATGAGGGAACAATAACAAGAAGGGATTTTCCTCCGGTCCCTGTGGAGGTATACTTCAACCTGGTCGACACCGGGGGGGATCCAGTTCCCAACCATCCCGTCACACTGTCGGGTACTGGCACGACATCGGGAAACCATGAGCCGATATCGGACGCAAATGGTAAGGTCGGTCTCT
This sequence comes from Thermoplasmatota archaeon, assembly GCA_016929175.1. Taxonomy (GTDB): domain Archaea; phylum Thermoplasmatota; class Penumbrarchaeia; order Penumbrarchaeales; family Penumbrarchaeaceae; genus JAFGLL01. Next base: position 1,016 of record JAFGJI010000301.1, read on the forward strand.
GGATTGTACCTGGTACATACAGGGTCCAGGTTGGTGCCGAATATGACTGCATAAGGGGTCTCAGGTCATCCTGGACATCCAGGGAGTTCGAAATAAGCGTCACATCGGGGGGCGCCCTTCAGGATATCGTTCTCTACCCGACCAAACCTCTCAGGTCCATCGAGGGTTTCATCAGGGATGCTGATACGGGGGAAGTGATCCCCCAGGAGCAGGTATACGGATCATCGTATCACGAACCTGTCGACGAACCCACAAGGCAGGTGCCCTACGTGATGGATTACTTCGAGCAGATCATGGACCCCGATGAGGACAGGGTCTACTTCTTCTGGAACCAGTATTCCGGGTCAAGGGACGATGGTTTCTACAGGGTCTGGGGAGAAGGAAAGACGGTCCTTTACGTTGACAGGGACGGATACTATTATTACCGTGAAGAGGTCGACCATGGAACAAGGGGGGACGTCTCACACGACATACTTCTCGAGCCGATCCCGGAATACACAACATACGTGAACGGGACCCTCGTCGACCAGGACGGCGGACCTCTGTCGGGTTTCGTTGCCCTGCTCGACGTCGCCCACGACCATTTCATCTTGGACGAGATGATGATCAATGACACGGGTGAATTCTCCCTGAAATGCCACCCGGGGGATCTCCGGTCCCTCTTCGGGAACGAGTCACTCTGGGACTTCGTGGATATCACCGTACCTCCGGAGGGGATCGAAGGGCTTGAACTAGTTCTGGCACCCACGACCTTCATCAACGGGACGGTCAGTGACTGGAAGGGGGACCCGATCAGTGGAGTGAACGTCACCCTGGACCGGCTCGAGACGGAACGATTCGTTCCGGACCAATGGATGATCACCGGGGGCGACGGCAATTTCTCGTTCCCGGTGGGGAAGGGCACCTACAGTCTCGTCATAGAAGGGACGGATGAATACCTTGAATACATCAAGGATGGGATCGAGACCCTTGGATGGTACCCGATCTTCATCGAAGCGGTCCTGATGAACAGGACATCCGGAACGGTCTTCGGAAAAGTGACAGGCTCAGGCGGTCCTCTGGATGAAGGTATACCCGGATCAAAGGTCACACTGTTCCATCCCGACATCGAACCGGAGCCAAACGCTACCACGGACGAGAATGGGGAATACATGATCGAGGACGTGCCGTATGCTGAGAACTGGACGGTGAAGGTCCTGCCTCCCGAAGATCAAGCAGGCATACCGGATGTCAGATCAGGATATCTCGAGAACTCCACGATGAACGTTTCCGTATCCTTTTTCATGATGGAGCTGAACATCATCCTTCCATACATCGAAGTCCAGAACGAGGACCTGGTCACTGTCACGGAATGGTGGCCTGCCGGAGAGGATGTCGCCATCAACGAGATGATATGGATCGAGTTCTCGGAGGAAATGGACCCAACAAGCGTTGAAGCGGCAGTCCAGTTCTCCCCCGGCATCGTTATCACCGCCATGGAATGGAACGGGGAGGGGACCCGGATGATGATCCACCATGACGATCTCCTGACAGAGACGAACTACACGGTGACCGTGCCCGGAAATGTCCTCTCTTCCATGGGAATGCCAATGGAAAATCCCGAAGGTTTCAGCTGGACTTTCAGAACCGGGACAGAGACCCTTGAATGGTACCTCGATTCGGCAGAGGTCCGGGTGAAGACGGACAGGACGGTGGAGGTTGAGGTCACAGGGGGAGAGGGGCAGACCATCTTCATCGTGATCGACGGTATTGACTCCTTCGATCTCGTAGAAGAAACACCCGGAGCATACACCACCACGGTCAGCGGGGAAATACTGGAATGGGACACGACGTATGCTTATCATTTCTCCAACACCGATGGTGGGGAGGATAGATGGCCCGTATACGCCGGCAATTTCACCACACCTTCCGAACCTGCAGATGATGACGATACCGGAGATGATGATACAGATGACGATGACACGGATGACGATAGAGAGCCCGGAAGTGTCCTGACCTGGGTTCTCATGATATGCACAATATCACTTCTCCTCTTCATCGTGATAGCAATTGTCCTTTTCCTTGCCCTGAGGAAGAAGGGTGAGGGATGGGAAGAATGATGATGCAATAATACTCAGATATCAGGATCGACCCGAAATAATTGGAGACATATAGAAGGAGGTCTTTATACAGGGCTGTCGAGCGCTAACTTTTTAAACTCACAGCCTCATGATTCCGGTGATGGCCGGGGCCTTGATATTTTTGATATCAACGCACTCAATCCTCTCATGGGGTCCCGGCCATCACACTTGATACTTTTTCATGCGAAACCCTTGTAAACGACGTTTTAACCCCGTCCCATACTGAAACGGGTACGGAGTTGTGTCCATATCCGTGCGGGACATATACCGGCATGGGGGGGCACCCGTCGAGGTTGCCACGGGAACGCATGATTGAAAATTATCCCCTTTTTACATTTAAAATATCCCCAGTGATTATCACTGAACGCCACAAACCGTAAAGGGTATGATCGATGGGATCAATGTATGGTTCAATGCACGGAAACCCCTGAACCTCGATCCTGATAACGGTTCAGTGTTCCCCGAGGAGCTTCTCCTTTGCCCTCCGGAACTCGAAGTCGCTGAGCACCCCCCTGGAATGCAGGCGGGAT
>JAFGJI010000302.1 GCA_016929175.1 Thermoplasmatota archaeon
CTGTCAGTCAAAGCGAACAGGATGATGGTTCCGGCCCTGGGCCCGCCGGAGATAAAGGTCTTCGAACCGTTGATCACATACGAATCCCCTTCCAGGACAGCCGTTGTCTGCATGGCGCCAAGATCGGATCCGGCATTTGGCTCGGTGGCGGCAAATGCCCCGTATACCACCCCCCTGGCAAGGGGTGGAATGTATCTCCTCCTCTGCTCCTCCGTCCCCCACTTGTATATTACATATGGTGCGAACGAATTGTGAACGGATACAAGCGCACCCGTCGAGGAACAGGCCATGGAAAGCTCCTCGACGATGATGGAATAGGATAATGCATCAAGACCTGCTCCACCATATTCCCGGGGGATCATGATACCCATCATTCCGAGCTTCCCGAGCCTCTCCAGGATCTGGGATGGGAACCTTCCGGTCCTGTCGAGGTCGTCGGCCATGGGAGCCACCTCCTTTTGGGCGAACTCCTTCACGGTTTCCCTGATCATGATCTGCTGTTCGGTCAATTCAAAATCCATGGAACCGGGTAAGAAAGGAAGAGATAATAAAACTTTAGTAGCCATGACTGGAGGCCTTATATGGGATAAGTTATGTTTTTATGCAATGAGTGAAGCAAATCCATTTATCCTATGCCTCCTTTCAAGAGGCGTTTCTGGTCAACGGAGGTGAATGGAATGGTCGGTCTGGATGAGGATTCCAGGGAGATGATGATAAACAGTATCAAGGCTTTTGCCGAAAGGCACTTCCCGGAGGCCGGTCTGCTGGACCACGACAGGAAGGACCAGTTCATATCGAAGGAGAGGATAAAGGAAATGTACGACCCGACGAAGCTCGGGATAAATCTCCTTATGATCCCCGCCGAATATGGCGGGATAGGTGCGAGTACTTTTGATATGTACCAGGTATGTGAGGTCCTCGCGGGGATAGATCTCGGCGTGGCAACCTCCGTTTTTGCGACATTCCTCGGGATGGACCCTCTCAGGGTCGGGGGAACACCGGAGCAGAAGAAGAAATGGTTCTCAAGGCTGGCCTCGGAAGGGCTGCTCTGTGCTTACGGTGCAACAGAGGCCGAAGCCGGTTCGGACCTTGGGGCTCTCAAGACCCGGGCCCTCCCGATGATCGAGGATGGGGTGACAGTCGGTTACAGGATCACCGGCAGCAAGCAGTGGATCTCCAACGGCGGTATAGCTGATATGTATCTGATACTGGCCAAAGACACCAAAGCTCTCGGCTGGTTCATTGTTGAAAGAGGGACGGAGGGTATGGAGTTCAACAATCCCGAGGAGAAACACGGGATCAGGCTTGCAAACACCGTAGCGTTCTCCCTGGATAACGTTTTCGTACCCGCAGATAACCTGGTGGGGCTCGTGGAAGGCCAGGGTCTCACCCAGGCACAGGCAGTGTTCGGGTTCACCAGGGTAATGGTAGCAGCTTTCGGTCTCGGGTGCGGATGGGCTGCCCTTGGGAGGGCCGTCAGCTACTCTCAGGGCAGGATACAGGGCGGGGGGCCTCTTTCCGAGAAGCAGGGTTACACCCACAAGCTGATCGTCCCCAATGCAGTGCGTCTGGAAGCTGCAAGGGCCTATATCGAGTACGTTGCAATGGAACTTGACAGGGTCCATGAGGGTTTCCAGACCGAAGGGGCAATAGCCAAATGGGCTGGCTCGGAAGCGGGGAACAAAGCGGCAGAGGACTCGATCCAGGCACTTGGCGGCTACGGCTACGTTCATGAGATGATAATAGAGAAGATCAAAAGGGACGTGAGGATCACCTGCATCTACGAGGGTACCAACGAGATACTGGAGATGACCATCGCAAGGGACAGATGGCAGGAGCATCTGAAATCGAGGGGGGCATACTTTTTTAATAAGGGCAAAGCGGCAGAAGAGCTGCATATCAGTGAAAATAAGGTGGGAGCCGACCTTGCCGCGAATGCCCTGAAAGCACTTTCGAACATCTACGAGCTCTGCAGGGTCCAGAAACTCACAAGGAACCAGCACGTTCTCATGAGGCTCGGGGAGCTGGCCGCATGGGGGGAGACGGCATTCATATTCGGGAAGATGTCCGCCGAGAAGGTATATTCCAAAGCCGTGAAGTTCGACAGGGAGACCTGGCAGGCGATGTCAAGGGTGTATTCAAGGGATGCCGCCCTCAGGATCGCTGAAGAGGGTATCAAGCTTGTTCTGGGTTACGGGGAAGGGGAACCTGCCCTGCTCCGATCCTACGTGAACATGGACAGGATCATGGAGGGTCAGAAGGGGCGAAGGGAGGACATGGACCTCATCGCTGAAAGGCTCACAAGCGTTTTCAAGATGACGTGAGGCTCGTGAAGATCTCTTACCAAAGAACATTGAGATAAGCGTCATGGGATGTCCCCGGACATTATGACGAAGCATACACACAAGGCAGGGCCCTTACAACCTCATACGATATGTCGAAAAAATTCATAAAAGATGCGGGAGCCAAGTGTACGGAGGTCAGTAAAGCAGTATCAATGACTCATTTGCTCCATTTTCGTTGTTTGGAAGGTCAGGCAATATGGAACAATTTTGACAGCAACATTTCTGTTCCGGATCTCCCGGAATACCTCATTTTCTTAATATTTTTTTTAACCTAAACCATCTCACCCCATACTCCGATGAACAGAAAATCTTTTAACCAATGAAAATTGGAGGTCTAGAAATTATTTATAAGGCCCGGTATATTGGGTGCCAGACCCCGCCCGTGATCCATGGTGGGGGCCGATAGAACAGGGTGTTTCCGATGAAGTCACGGACGATCTCGTTGTTGCTCACGATCCTCTTTGTAGCTGCAGCCATTTCGGTAGCACGATCAGCAGTTCAAGGGGAGAAGACGGATCTATTCTATACGAACTCTGGTACAACGGTAAAGGGAGGCCCGATCGATCTAACCCCCGGGGGGGGTATGGATTCCCAATATTATTTCAGGGTCGGCAATAACGTCCCCATCTCCTATGCGAACTTCAAGATATCCACCCGGTACTCTGGCAATGGCATGGCCATTCAGAGCCCGTATATCGATGTCGGCGTGGACGGCAACAGGGAATGGGCCTATGACGATGTCGGTTATGGAAAGTTCGGAGAGCAGAATTTTTTTAGCGATGGCAAGGACCGAAAATCCATGGATTTCTCATCATCCGGGGGTTACAACTCGGCAAACTCGATCTACATACCTCAAGGAGCGGATATAGATGAGGCCGAGATCGCAATAAAGGGAAGGTTCATCCCGCAGTCCATCTCGAATTACAAGATAATGGCGGACCCCTCCTCCGTATCGATGACAGGTTACGCCATGGAACACGGGGATATCGATGGGGACGGAGATACTGATATCGTGGTCTCCGACACGAAGAACTACAGGATAATCTGGTTCGAGAACCCTAATAGTACGTCCGGGAAATGGAACGTTCATACCGTGTATTCGGGTTCCACCTACATTTACAACGTTTATTCCATCGACGTCGGCGACATGGATGGTGACGGCGACCTCGATGTCGTTGCAACCTCCTACTCCAGGTATTACGTGATGTATATAAGGAACAACGGTCAGGGCAACAGCTGGACATTATATCGTTTCAAGAC
>JAFGJI010000040.1 GCA_016929175.1 Thermoplasmatota archaeon
AAAATACTCAAGACCTATACGTCTCTCACCTTCGCAAGGTCTCTGGCCATCTGACATCCTATCAGCTCTGCCTTGAAAACTGGCCGAGCATATCTTTGTATGTATTGGACAGGGCTTTTGCAGCCTTTTTAAGGGCATTCTGCGGCTTCCCGGACCTGACCTTCAGATAGAATATCGGAGTATCCAGTTTCGGGTGCCTGATGTTGTAGTTGGAGTGAGATACAGCCTCGTCCGAAAGGAGCTGGTTCCTCAAGGGGATCAGTAGAGTCTCCCCTTCCTCGCGGATCTTGAGCTCCAGCGAGTCCTTTTCCTTTTTGATTAGCTCGACCTGCATGGACATCCAATGGGTGGAGAGTAGAATAGTACTTATATCTTTTCCTCCTAGAGAGACCAATGGATGCTCCGCTGAAGGTGGACGATCATTTGGGAACCCTGGTCGGGAGACCAAAAAAAAGGTTCGGTCAGAATTTTCTGAAGGATGGAGCAATATGCCAGAGGATCGCCCGGAACATTTCGGCAAGTAAAGGCTCACTGATAGTGGAGATAGGTCCGGGACTTGGAGATCTTACCAGTGAGATCCTGAAAAGAGGGTACAGGGTGAAAGCCCTTGAGATCGATGGGGATCTATTAGGATATCTCAAAGAGAAGTTCAGGGACAAAACAACCGATGTTCTGGAATTGGTCCAGGCTGACGCTGTAAAAATGATCGCAACGGGTGGTCTGGAAGGGGAGCCTTATCTTGTATCCAACCTTCCCTACAACATATCATCCTCACTGATGGGGGAGTTGCTCGATTCAACGGACCTGCTGCATTCCAAAAAGTGCTTCAGCGAGGCCATTTTCATGTTCCAGAAGGAATTCGGAGAGAGGCTTGTATCCCGGCCGGGGGGGAAGACCTACGGAAAGATCTCCGTGATGTTCAATATCAAGATGGAGCACGAGGTCCTTTTTACCGTTCCAAAGGAGAAGTTCCATCCACAACCAAAGGTGGACGGCATCGTGATCCGTTTCAGACCAAGGGAAGAACCGAAATGCATCCCTCTGAATGATGCGGTTCTCCGGAAGCTCCTGACGGTTATCTTCATGAACAGGAGGAAGATGATAAGGAATTCACTTCATCCATCATCCCTGGACCTCGAAAGGGATGAGGACACTGTCCTTGAGATCATTGACCAGATGGGACTCTCCGAAAGACGACCTGAAACCGTCGAACCATGTGATCTCGTGGAGCTCTCGAACAGATTGATCAGGGCAGCAAGATAACCTTAAATCGGTATTATCACATGCTGACGAGCATGATGCCTCAAGAGGGACGCAGGTTCGTTCTGAACTCCAAGGGGAGGGCTGTCCCCGAGATACTTGATGGTGTCGAGATGATACCTTACCGTTCCCATTATGGGATAGAACCCGTGGTCAAAAGGGAGGTCGGAAGGGTCACTCGATGGAGGAGGCCGGGAGACAGTAAATGTTTGTCGTCAATAGACGAGGCTCTGAACAGATGCGGGCTATCCGACGGGATGACCATCTCTTTCCATCATCATCTTCGGAACGGTGACAGGGTCCTTAACATGGTCATGGACCGGATACGGTCCCGGGGGATCAAAGGTCTCAGACTGTTCCCTTCCGCTCTGTTTCCCGTACATGAGCCTTTGATAGACGCCATCAGGGATGGGACGATAACATCCATAGAAGGCTCTCTCAACGGTCCCATAGGCAGGTTCGTATCGCAGGGGAACCTCGAGAGCCCCGTGGTTCTCAGAAGCCATTCCGGAAGGGTAAGGGCTCTGTCCCAGGGTGAGGTGAAGATCGACGTTGCATTCCTTGGAGCTTCATGCTGCGATCCCCTGGGCAATGCCAACGGGGTCAATGGTCCCTCGGCATTCGGACCGATGGGATTCGGATATGCAGACGCTTTATTTGCCGAAAGTACCGTTATCATTACAGACTATCTCGTGCCTTTTCCCTGCCTGCCCATATCCATTCCCGGAACGAATGTCGATTGGATTGTGAAGGTAGATTCCATAGGGGACCCTGCCGGCATTCTGTCGGGAACCCTTCAGATAACCGACAGGGAGGACCATCTGAAGATAGTAAGGTCCACCATGGAGATAATGGACAGGATCGGTCTTTTCAAGGATGGCTTTACCTTCCAGGCAGGTGCCGGTGGGATATCCCTTGCAATTACCAAATACATAAGCGACCTCTTCCGCGAAAGAGGTCTGGTCGCCGATTATGCAAGCGGCGGGACCACAAAGTATCTGGTCCGGATGCTCAGAGACGGTTCCCTGAAAACACTTCTGACCGGCCAGGCTTTTGACATCGAGGCAGTACGCTCTCTGATAGACGACAGGAACCATGTGGAGGTCACCGTGGACCAGTATGCGAACATACATACCGGGGCGACCATCACGGAACCGGAGCAGGTTGCCTTCCTCGGCGCGACGGAGGTCGACCTGGACTTCAACGTTAACGTCAACACTCATAGCGATGGGTATCTGCTTCACGGGATCGGGGGTCACCAGGATGTGGCCTGGGGTTCCGGGCTGACGTTCATAACCGTTCCCCTGGAGAGGAAGGGGAATCCGATCATAAGGGAGAAGGTCACCACACTGAGCACTCCGGGAGAACTGATAGATGTGATCGTGACGGAAAGGGGGTTTGCCGTCAACACCGAGCATGCAAGAAAGGAGGTCAGGGAGCGAAATCAGGAGATCCTGTCATCATGCGAGAAGGGCGGTCTTCCAATTTTCAACATTGAGGAGCTCAGGAAAATGGCCCTGAGGGAGGGGGGAAAGGACGTGGAGGCAAGGACGGGAGACCAGATGATCGGTCTGATCAAGTACATTGACGGGACCGTTCTTGACAAGGTGAACATCGTCCTTGATGGGGATCAAGAAGATGTCCCAAGCTCCTTCCTGACCCCGTCGTCATCCGGCACAAGATGAAGATACTTCCTGAGGCACTGTTTGTATTCTTCCGTTCGACCCAGGGAATTGTATGCTCGACCCATGAGCAGCCATGCTTCGGGATGGTCGGGGTCTTTTGTCACCACATCATCGGCGGCGGATATGGCCTCCTTGTACATCCTGAGCATGATGTAGGTTCTGGCAAGAAGGGAACCTATCCTCGGGTCGACGCCGAAGGACAGCGCTTTTTTAAGCACCGGGAGAGCCTTTTCCGGCTGACCATCTTCAATATAGAGACCGGCCAGATGGAAGGATGCATCCGGGTCCGAAGGTTTCAGATAGAGTGCGTTCTTCAATGCGGAGACAGCCTTTTCCTTTCTTCCCTTCATACGGGAGAGGGCCACACCCATCTCGATCCAGACCACCGGTATATAGGGATTGCTCTTGCATATCTTCCTGAAACTGTCAACGGCACCATGGAGGTCCCCGGACCTCATGAGGAGGGAACCCTTCTGAAAAAGGGCTTCCTCGAACTGGTCGCCGTGGATCTTGATCGCTCTATCATAGGATTGCAGTGCCTTTTTATCCTCCTTCCTTGACCTGTATATCTCCCCCAGTTCGAACCATGCAAGTGCATAGTTGTCTCTGGACCCTATTGCTTCGTTTATGGCTTCCTCCGCTTCTTCCAAAAGGTCCAGTTTCTTCAATATGTGACCTTTATAATAATTCGCTATATAGAAATCAGGGTTGATGGAGAGTGCGGCGTCGAAACATATTATGGAATCATCGTATCTATCAAGATTGAAAAGGGCAAGCCCCTTACCACATAGGGCGTGTATGTTCTCCGGATCCTCCTCGAGCGATCTATCGAAGAGGTCGATGGCCTTCTCGTACTTCTTCTCCTCGAGTAGGACTATACCAAGATTTGCCATTGCACGGGAGGACCGCTTGTCGATATCCAATCCGTTCTTGAAATCCCTTCTTGCGTGTTCCATCTTGCCAAGGTTGTACCACGCGATCCCTCTGTTTATGTAGGCATCCGAAAAGTCCGGATCGCAGGTAATGGAGAGATCGTAGTTCTGTATTGCCAGTGCGTGCTGGCCTACCTCCTCGTAATAGTTTCCTAGATCGAAAAGGGCGATCTTTCTGTCCGTATGGGATCCCACAACCTTCTTGGCAACATCGATCGCGTCGTCCAGTTCACCCAGCTCCCGATATGTTATGGATAGACCCAGGAGCGCATCATCCGTGTTCTGCCGGTCTGCTGAGGACCCGATGATGGATCTGAAGATCCGGTGAGCGGTCTTCAGGTCTTTGGTCTTCAAAGCCCGGTATCCCTCGATGATCGATCCGTCCGTCATCCGATCCACACTTTCCCTGAAGATAACATTCCTTTTATTAAATCATATTGAGGTCATATACCTCATGGACAAGCAAGTTTATGAATGAGGGTTCGGATTGCAGTATGACCGACATGGGCGAGCTGAACGACGTCAGGAACAAAGAGGTCAAGCAGACATCATTCGAGATAAATCAGATGATCCGGGAGAATCTCAAAAGGTCCAATCGTGTGAGGTTGACCGGTCTGAAAGGTCAGAACAGCATTGCTGTCGGATTGGAAAAGGAGTGCGAGATCAACATAACCGGAGAAGCGGGTGATTTCCTGGGGGCTCTGAACTCGGGAGCCATCATCATCCTTGAAGGCAAATGCGGAGACCTCGCCGGCGATACCCTCCTGAAAGGCGGGCTCATAATAATGGGGGACTGCGGAGATCTGACCGGGGCCAATATGCAAAATGGGATAATCGTGGTCAAAGGCAATGCGGGAGATGGGACAGGCACGGGGATGCA
>JAFGJI010000007.1 GCA_016929175.1 Thermoplasmatota archaeon
AAAACGATTAAGTAGTGATGGCCTGAATGTATATTGAAAACGGGGTTGTGGCTCATGATGTCCCGATGCTTGGTAATACTGGCGACAGCGGTCCTCCTTACGACGATGATGACCGCTTCGGACCTGTCAGACGGGGAACGGTCCGAGCCATTCCAGAATGAATTGCAGGATGATGATGAATATAACATATACGAAGGCCTGAAATTGAGGACCAGGGACATAAAGGACGCGGATCTGAGTTTCCTCATGGAAAACGAAGGTGTGGCCAGTTCCGAGGAGGTGTACAACATACGGATAGATGGCACCGGGACCGGTCTAAAACCTCCGACCCAGAATGAATGGGGCTATATTTTCAACTCATTCAACATGATCGATGATATCTCCTTCGCCTCCCCCGCCGCATTGAACGCTTCCAAACTCCACAACCAGAGCAAGTATTTTCCACCCATAGGAAACCAGGGGGCAGAAGGGTCCTGCGTCAGCTGGTCCATCGGATATTACACGAAGACCTGGATGGAGGCAAAGGAGCATGACTGGAACCTGTCCGGGGCGACCATGGGTGGAACCTGGCCCGGACAGCCGAGCGCTGCTTATCAGGACCGGATCATGAGCCCCGATTTCCTGTATCACCAGGTGAACAACGGAGTTGACGGCGGCAGCTACTATTCCGACAACATATACATGTGCCAGAGGACGGGGATATGTTCATGGAAGAACATGCCGTACAACTGCTACAACTCGACATCATGGCCGTCGGAAGCTGCATGGAGGGAGGCCCCCCTTTACCGATCACAGAAGAACAGCACATACTACATGTATACCCAGACGAACTCATCCCTCATATCGCTGAAGACCTGGCTCGATGGAGGCAATCTGGCGACCATATCCATCAACGCATACAGGTATCCGGACCTGGTGAGCGATCTGTGGAACAATACGGTCGAATGCGGAACGGGAAGGAACCATGCCAACACCATAATCGGATATGACGACAACCACGGACCTTACGCCGAGGACGGTACGACCAGGACCGGGGCATTCCTTGTGGCGAACTCCTGGGGGAAAGGATGGAGCGGAGATTCCAACAGCGATGGTATGTACTGGATATCCTACGAATGCATGAGGAAGAAGGTCCAGTACGTATGTCTGATGACGGATATGATCGATTACGAACCGGAGGCGTTGGCCCTCTTCAACATCTCGCATGCGAAAAGGGAGGAATGCACGATAACAATAGGTATCGGCCCCAAGACCTCCCCCGCCGCAACGAAGAAGCGGTATGATTCCATGATATATGACGGAGGTCCCAACCCCTTCCCCTCCAACATGATGGCCTATGATATCACTGAGTTCGGAGCCTCCGTTTCCACCTTTATCGGATACAATTACTTCATCAAGGTGGATGACGGCGGGACCTCGACAACGGGGTCCATCATGGATTTTTCCATAGAACTGTTCGATGACTACGGCGCAGGTCCCGCCCACCGGTTCATATCGACCGACCCGGTAGTTCCCACGGTGAACGGAGGAACGGTCTATGCGGAGCTAACCGCTACGGACAACATCCCCCCCATGTTCATCGAGGATAGGTCCCCTTCGAACGCAACCACGGGTGATCCTCTGAACTTAACGGTCCTCGTCGTAGATAACGGAGTGATGGACCGGGTCACGGTTGAATATAAGAGCGGTACCGGTCCGACATACAACACCACCATGAACAGAGGGACGGGGAACTCGTGGTTCCTCAATATCTCCGCCCCCGATACGCTCCAGAACATCACCTACCTGTTCCATGCGGCCGATACAGGGGGAAACTGGAACAGTACCGCTGGAAGGAGCATTGCGGTCCTTGACAACGACAGGCCGGAAGTGGTGACGACCTTCCCGTTGAAGGCCACAACGGGAGACCCTTATTTAGTAACCGCTAATGTTACGGACAACATCGCTGTCAAGACCGTAGTGATCGAGTACTGGTATGACGATGAAGAGCATACGAACAGGTCGATGACCAGCTCAGGAGGAGGAAATTGGACGACGACCCTGATGATCGGGGACAGGCTCGGCAACCTCAGTATCCATATCAAGGCGAACGACACCTCGGACAATCAGGAAAGGTCCCCCTTGCATACTGTCCAGATCGAGGATAATGACATGCCGATGATGATCTCGGACCTCTCCGACACCTACTTGACCACGGGGGAAGGGTTCACACTATCCGCCGTGATCACCGACAACATAGGTGTCTCATTGGTCTTCGCGGTCTACACCAACAACGATGGTTTCTCGGGCAATTCGTCCATGTCCATCATCGCACCAGATACCTGGGGCATATCCCTCACATCCCCGCATTCGACGGCGGATATCTCCTACAGCTTTGATTTCTGCGACACCTCGGGCAGCTGGAACAACTCATCGTCCTCTGTGGTCCCTGTCGAGGACAACGACCTACCCTATTTCGGAGAGGACCTGTCACCCGATACCGCTAGGACCGGGGAGATCTATGATTTCAGTATCGAGGTCCTTGACAACATTCAGGTGGAGGATGTCCACCTGGAATACTGGTTCGGAACCGGCACACATCAAAATGTCACCATGACCGGAACGGGACCATACCTGCATTCTATCATCATACCGGATGATATGTCAGAAAATTTGAGCTACTCCATCCACGCAGTGGATCCATCATCGAACTGGAACCATACCCTGATAGCAGAAGTGCTCGTGATCGATAATGATCTGCCCGGGTCATGGGTGGATACATCTGCCAATACCGGGACCACCGGTGACATCTTCATCTTCGAACTGGATGTGAACGATAACATAGGCATCGATTCGGTCCATGTGGAATACTGGTTCGGGTCCGGAGAGCACGTGAACGCCACCTTGGAACAAGGAGCCACCTTCACTCTGGATATCATGATACCATCCAATTCCACGGAGATGCTTCACTACATCTTCCGTGCCTGTGATACATCGGACAACTGGAACAGCACGATGCAAAAGGATGTGACGATAGTGGATGATGATCTCCCTCTGATCGGCCCCGACACGACACCGGGCACAGGATATACGGGGGAGCCGTTCTCTTTCACGTTCGAGGCAGGGGACAATATCGGTATTGGCTCTGTTCATGTTGAGTACTGGTTCGGTGACGGACAGCACCAAAACGCCACCGTCGAAGGGTCCGGATATTACTATCTAACGATAGATGTGCCGCCGGATTCCATCGAGACCCTCCATTACATATTGAGGGTCTCCGATGTCTCGGGGAACTGGAACGGAACCTCCCAGGGTAACGTAGAGATAATGGACAACGTTGTGCCTTCTTTGGACGATGCAACGAACGATACAGCAACGACCGGGGACGACTTTATCTTCCGGATAACGGTCCTTGACAATCTGCAGGTCGAAAGTGTATGGCTGGAGTACTGGTTCAGCTCGGGTCCCCACAGCAACGTGAGCATGGAAGGTATCTGGAACTTCACTTTCACCATCATCATCCCGTCCGACTCCCTCGAGGAGCTATTGTACATCGTCCGTTCCTGCGACGGCTCAGGGAACTGGAACAGGACCCATGTGAAGAACGTGACGGTGATCGATAACGATCTCCCTGTCTTCGGGACCGACGCCTCCGAGACGGAAACAGGCACTGGCGATCTATTCGAGATCTCCATCAATGTAACGGACAACATAGGGGTATCGATGGTCTCGCTGGAATACTGGTTCGGGGATGAGGGGGAACAAATGGAGGCGGATATGGTGCTGAATGGCTCCTTTTACTCGGTCTCCATAGAGGTGCCCATCGATTCGACCGAGAATCTGTATTACCGGATCACGGCAGTGGACCTCTCCGGGCTCTCGAACTCGACCGGGATCAAGGAGGTCCAGGTGTTGGATGATATCGATCCTGAGATCGATGCGGTCGAAGATATTGTCATCTACGTAGGGAAAGAACTCAGGGTCACAATCTCTGCAGCGGACAACATAGGTGTCGCATCCTATATCTGGGAGGGGGCCCCGATCGATGTCAGCGGACCTGAACTCCTCATGACACCGTCCGAGGCGGGATCGTACGAGGTCACGGTGAGAATCCTGGACGCCAGTGGAAATGCAGCCGAGATACGGTTCACCATCATCGTCCTGCCTCTAGACCACGACAGCGACCAGGATGGGATCCCGGACCTGGTGGAGGACGAAAATGGGCTGGACAGGGAAGATCCCACGGACGCCCTTGAAGATATTGACGGGGATGGTCTGACAAATCTCCAGGAATACCTAAACGGTACGAAGATGGACGATGATGATACCGACGGTGACGAAATGCCGGACCAATGGGAGGTCATGTATGGTCTGGACCCTCTGACACCCTCGTCCACCAACGACCAGGACGGTGACGGTATAACGGACCTGGAGGAGTACAACGGAGGAACCGATCCAATGGTAAAGGATAAGCCCGATGATGAAGATCACGATGACGGGACCATGAACTTCCTTTTACCCCTGCTCATCCTGGCCGGCATCATCCTGCTGATCATCGTGGCGGTCGTCATCTTCATGCTCCTTCGGAGGTCAAAGAAGGTGGAACCGGTCCAGGAAGACAACGAGCAGGTCATGTCGTGGGATTGATATCATCATGCCCGATCGAATACTGCGGAAATAAGTTTCCTCTGGGCTCTCCTGAGGGTCTTCATGTATGAGGATGTGGATACCTCTCTGTTCTTTGCCAGATCGGCCAGGGTGACTCCTCTGCTGTCATCGAAGAAACCCTTTTCGAAGGCTTCTGTCAGGTAATCGAACTGGATCGCGGTGAGGCTATCCATCGCTCCCTTCTTTGAAGGATCGTAATCGGTCAATGCGATGATCTCTGAATCGGCATTGAATCGTTTGGACAGTTCCATCAATCTTGATATGTTCCGAAGAAATCCGAAATACCTAACGACGATCCTGTCCTGCTCCATCACCACGGGCAGATCGAAGAAGACCCGGTATTCCTCCATGATCATCTTCAACATCTCGAAGTACCAGGGCTCCTCGTTCCCGAGCAGAAGATACATGTGTCCTTCCTTCACCGGACCGAGGTTCACAACTTCATCGATCAGTGGATTTTCCCTTAGCCAAGTGAGGTCAGGGCCTGCTCTCCATTTGATGACCACTATCAATGCGGTCTTCTCTGGCATGAGGGCTATCTGCGAGACGACGGACATCCGCACCATCGTCTTGAACATCCCTTCATAACCGATGCCCCTCAGGTCTTTCGGTCTGTATGCCACCGTTGCGCGTTTCATCCTTTCCTCTGACAGATCCTTTCCCCCTTGCGATCTGGAAATTTTTTTTGCTTATAAATATGTATCATATATTAACCATTATTGTAAAACATCTTAAGCCCATTCATCATTTTCATGCTTTCGGACCTTGAAAGAAGATGTGATGTTCTGGTTGTTGGGGCGGGACTTTCCGGATGCGCGGCAGCAGTGAAAGCCTTCAGGGAAGGTGCCGATGTCCTCGTGATCGAATCGAAAAAAGAGGTGGAGATAGCAGGAGGAGATCGAACCAGCTTCGAGGCTCTTCAGAATCTTGTCCAGGATGATGATCCCCTGGACTTCTTGAACAGGATCGGATTGAAGGTCGGATCGGAAATACCCTACACCGGAGCGGTCATCCACAGCCCCTCGGGTGAAAAGATCGATATGAGGCTGAGGAGGAAACACGGTTATTTCGTCAGGAGAAAAGGCCCATCCTCCATTGACCATCAGGTAGTCAAGAGAGTTATGGACCTTGGGATCAAGATACTTTTCGGTTGCCGGTTGGACAGCATATACAAGGGAAACAGGGTCAGGATCTCACGAAACGGTGCCAGTGGAGAGATCAATGCAGGAACGGTGATCGGGGCAGATGGAAAAGCCACGACTGCTGGAAAAGGTATTGTCAGACCTTTAGGTTCCAGAGACCTTGCTTTGGGAATGGGTCTTCAATTCCAGGGGGAGCACGGTTTCGAACCGGGAGTTGCCGAGGTCTGGCTCGGTAGCAGGATATGTCCAGGGGAATACTCTTATGTTCTCGCCTCCGAAGATGAGGTTTCGGTGGTGACGACAATGCGTCCTCATCTCATCCGTGATGGTATGAGGCCCCGGGACCTACTTTCGAATTTCCTAAAAATTCCTGATATAGCGAGTC